>JANOYJ010000528.1:0-7693 GCA_031428815.1 Phyllobacterium sp. | reverse complement strand
GCATTGTTTGTCGACCGTTTTCTCTATACGCCGATGCGCTATCCGGGCAATTACGGCTTTGTACCCAGCACCCTGTCCGATGACGGCGATCCGATTGATGTGATCGTCTGCAATACACGTGCCATCATCCCCGGTGCCTATATGGCCTGTCGCCCCGTAGGGGTTCTGGTGATGGAAGATGAGGCGGGCGGCGACGAAAAAGTGCTGGCCGTGCCGACAACAAAACTGACGCGACGTTATGAAAACATCAAAGACGTGAATGACGTGCCGGAAATCACCCGTGAACAAATCCAGC
The DNA here is from genome assembly GCA_031428815.1 of Phyllobacterium sp. Taxonomy (GTDB): domain Bacteria; phylum Pseudomonadota; class Alphaproteobacteria; order Rhizobiales; family Rhizobiaceae; genus JANOYJ01. The sequence goes on along the minus strand of JANOYJ010000528.1, from coordinate 7,398 downwards.
ATTTCTTTGAACACTACAAGGATCTGGAACCCGGAAAATGGGTGAAAGTCGTGCGCTGGGGCGATGCGAACGAGGCGAAGAAGCTGATCCGCGAAGCCATGGACCGCTACAAAGCCCATAAGAAATAAGTCAATTAAGCCAACAAAAAGCCGGGTGGCGCACCATCCCGGCTTTTTTGTCAGTCAAATCTTATTTTGCGCGGGAAATCAGTGCTGAGATAGCCGGCACCAAACATGCGGCCAAAGCGATCTTCACCAGATCAGTAACGATGAACGGGCCGACACCGAAGGCCAGCGCCTTCTCAGTGCCAAGCAGGTAGGCAAGCCAAGCGGCACCCATCGACAATATGACGACTTCCGCCACCAGCATGGCGCCAAACAATTTGAATGGATTGCGTCCAAGGCCGCGATCAACCGCATAGCCGACAATTGCCGCGGCAATCATATAGCTCGCAAGGTATCCACCGGTCGGGCCGAACATATAAGCAAGGCCAAGACCTTTTTCCGGCGTACCGGCAAAAACCGGCAGTCCGAGCGCACCTTCAATGAGATAGAGCGCCATCGTCGCAACACCAAGCCGCATGCCATAGGCAGCAGCGATACCGAACAGGGCCAAAGTCTGCAACGTCATCGGAACAGGATAGAACGGCACTTTGATTTTGGCGGAAACCCACATGATCAGCGAGCCGGCAATCGCCAGAAGAACCATGCCGACAAGACGCGTTGTGCGGTCTTGCGGGAGTATTCCTGGAATCAGTGCAGGTGACGACGTCGAATAGGCCATGATTTATCCCCTCAAGAAGCCGCCCAAAGAGTGAGCAATACAAAGGCTATAAATCGTTGGAGACAGTGCCGCAAGGTGATTTTCCGCACTGCACTCAAAGCGCCAAAAGGCGGATTTACGCTGAAAGCAGGTCTCTCACGCTACGAGCAGAGGGGCAATGGTCGTCCAAAGCAATTGGCGCAAGAAATAGATAATGACCAACGCGACAATCGGTGAAATATCCACCCCGCCCAAATCCGGAATGTTGCGACGTATAGGATACAATACGGGCTCTGTCACCTTAAACATAAACGACCCGAATGAGGCGACAAACTGATTGCGCGAGTTCACAACATTAAACGCGTAAAGCCAGGAAAACACCGCGCTGCCGATGAGAATCCAAGTGTAAATATCGAGAACAAAATCAATAGTTCGAATGATCGCCAGCATAGGAATTCCCCTGATAATTTCTTTCCATTTAGACACTCGTGTTGCGAGCGACAAGAGCGTCGTTGACAGACCTTATGAATCTCCGTTTTATCCAACGACTTCGTGCGCTACGCGCCGGGGCAATAGCTCAGTTGGTAGAGCGCGTCGTTCGCAATGACGAGGTCAGGGGTTCGATTCCCCTTTGCTCCACCAGCCTTCGCCCTTGGGGCTACGGCCCAGGGGCCGGAGATCATAGGCGACGGCTGTCCCGCCGTAATTGCGAAGCAGTGAACGCGGACTTAAGCTCCAAGACTAGCCAAACAAAGTCCCGCCTTTGTCCGTGACAAACGTCTCGCCTCACTCTACCCTTGTATCACCGCTCGAATCCCATTTCCCGCCAAGGCCCCTCTCATGTCCGTTTCTGACACCACATCGGCTCCCGCCGACCGCTATGCCGCGTTTCGCCATACTGCCTTCACGAGATATTGGATCCAGCGCTTCCTCAATACACTGGCCGTGCAGATAGTCTCGGTCGCCGTCGGCTGGCAGATTTATGATCTTACACGCGATCCGTTTGATCTGGGACTGATTGGTCTCACGCAATTCCTGCCCGCATTGGCCTTGGTTTTGGTGACAGGAGCGGCGGCGGATGTGTTCGGACGGCGGATGATTATGGGCCTCAGTCAGCTCGTCGAACTAGCCTGCACAACCGCACTCTTTTTCCTTACCCTGCGCGGTCTCAACTCCGTCACGCCAGTTTTCATTCTGCTTATCGGCCTCGGCATTTCCCGCGCCTTTGTCGGCCCCGCTTCCGCTTCGCTTATCGTCAATCTCGTTCCCCAGAAGGATTTCGCCAACGCCATTTCATGGGCAACGACATGCTGGCAGATCGCGTCTCTGACCGGACCGGTAATGGGCGGACTATTGTATGGCATCTCGCCACAAGCCGCCTATGGCACAGCGGCCGTGCTGCTCGCGATCGCAGCGGCCTTCACCTTCGCCATTCCAAAGCCGTCGGAGCGCCCGAAAGTCGGTGGCGGCACGCTCGACAATATTCTCGGCGGCTTCCGCTATATTTGGAGCGAGAAAATCGTTTTTGGTGCAATCTCGCTGGACATGTTCGCAGTGCTTTTGGGCGGCGCGGTCGCGCTCCTGCCGATCTTCGCACGTGATATATTGGAAGTCGGCCCTTGGGGACTCGGGCTCCTGCGCTCCGCCCCTGGCATCGGCGCAATATTTGCTGCGTTCTGGCTCTCCGGCCATCCGATCAAGGACCATGCCGGCATGTTGATGTTCGCGGGCGTTGCCTTTTTCGGCGCATTCACCGCTTTGTTTGGCGTATCGACTGTCGCTTGGCTTTCCATTCTGGCGCTGGCACTGGTAGGCGCTGCGGATATGGTCAGCGTCTATGTCCGTGAAATTCTCATCCAGCTCTGGACACCGGATGAGGTGCGCGGTCGCGTCAACGCCGTCAATGGCGTCTTCATCGGCGCGTCTAACGAGCTTGGAGAATTCCGCGCAGGCATGATGGCATCGTGGATCGGGCCGGTGGGTGCGGTAGTGTTTGGCGGCATCGGCTCGATTGCGGTTGCCGCTATTTGGGCGTGGCGCTTTCCGGCGCTCCGCAAGACCAAAACCTTGGACAAAGCTTAGGGTCTGGACCTATGCGTCAGCCCGTCGCCCTTGCCGCCACTTTCTTCTTTAGGAGAACGCGTTCGCGCGATGACACGCCGAGGAGGTCACAGATGCGCCACACGAGATTGTCCTCAAGCTCGTGTAATTCGCGATCAGCATAGACAACTTCCCAAAGCGCCTCGACCAACATCAACCGATGCTGTTCGTCAAGTTCGCGCAAAAGAATGCTGGTAAACTGATAGAGATCAACCGAGCCATTCTCCGCTTCTTCGCCCGCAGACAAAACTTCTTGCAACGCTTCGCCGCTATCGCCGAAATGTGCCGCCAACGCTTGCGATAGGGCAGCCTTTTCGACATCGAGCCGTGAGCCGTCCGCGTCCATGACCGTAAACATCAACGCCGCGGCTGCTACGCGCGGATCCTGTGCATCCAGCACTTCGACAGGCTTTGTCCCGCCGCCGAGATTTTCCAAAAACTCCATAAACCGTTCAAACATCAGAATAGCCTGAACCGGCTTTTCGGTTTTTCATTGAGATATTCAGCTTTCACACCCGGATCATCCGGCGGCATCGACATCGGGTCGGTGGCGATTGAACGTGCATGCGTCGAAGCCGGATCGACAACATCGTGAACCGGCATTGGCGCAGCAATTGCAACGGCTTCAACAACCTTCGGTGCTTCCGGTTCGGGTATGTCCTCTGCAACATCCTGTTCGATCAAAGGCTGCAATCGCCCGACAGGCACCTTCCATTCGAACGCATCAATGCGCCCTGTAACCGGTGAGAACGGCGCCCAAACCGTCGAAACCATACCGTCTGCTGTCCAAGCTGGATCAGGTTCCGCCCGCACAGCTTTGGAAAGCCAAGCCTTGACCTTACCCTGACTGCCGCCCTCGGCCTGTTCAATGTCAGCCAACAACAGATAAGCACTCTCGCTTGGCCGCAGTGTCAGCGCCGCCTCTGCCTCACGCCGTGCCTCGTCATATTCCTTGGCATCAAACAACGCCCGCGCGAGCGTAAGATGTGCATCGGGATGGATGGCATTGACCTTGGTTAAATTGCGCGCCCGCTTCAAGCGGTCCGGTGCCGTATCGCCCAACCGCGCATTGATATAAATTTCTGCCAATTCCGGATGGGGTTCAATTTTCCACGCGGCCTCAACGACGCCCGACCCTTTGCGCAAGTCGCCGTTCTTGAAAAAAGCCTTCGCCAACACGACCGCCGCCGGCACCAATTCCGGCGCAAGTCTATTCGCCTCCATCGACGATGCCTTCGCCGCCGCCAAATCGCGGTCAAACACCGACATGGCCTTGCCCGTCAACAAAACGGCACGACGACGTTTATCCGTCTTGGCATTCTTTTGGCTATCCAATAGCCGGATCGCGCCGTCAAAATCGCCTAGAACCAACTTGTCTTCCAGCGCCACATTCGACGCCCACTGTAATTGTGGCGCAATCTCTGCGGCGCTCAACGCATAATGCTTGGCCGCCTCGCGCTCACCCAATCGCTCAGCTTCGAGGTAAAGCCCGCGAAGTCCAAGTAACCGCGTTTCAGGATCGTTTGACATATCCTCAAACATCGCCCGCGCCTCATCATTGCGCCGTTCCAGTACCGCCGCCTGCGCATCCAGCAGTTTAATCAACGGCTCTTGGTCCGAACTCAGAAGCTTAGACGCTTGCTTGGTCATGCGCCGCGCCATATCCGCATCGCCCGCGCCCGCAGCAATCATACCGGTTGAGATCGATTGATAGGCGCGGTCGCGTTTGCGGGCACGAAAATGCCGCTGCAACAGGACTGGCGAGAGGACGATGCTTTTGACCAGCCACCAAGTCAGCATAATCACTGTAATGAATGCGACCAAAGCCACTGCCGCAACCAGCAGCGAAATTTCATAGCGCATTCCCTGCCAGGTCACCACCAGATCGCCGGGTCGATCCGCCAGCCAAGAAAAACCGGCTGCGAGTGCAAAGACCCACAAAACAAAAAACAGAATACGGGTCATTTGGCAGCTCCCGCAGCAGTCAAGGCCGACGTCAGCGCCTTGGAGACCAAGGCATCCGTATCACGCCGCGCCGTCAGCTTGTTGATATAGTCAATTCCTGCCGCTCGCGCCGCGTCCGGCAATTTTCCTGCCTCGGTAAGCGCCGCATCAAGGTCACCCTTGTTCACTGCCACTTCCATCCGCGCCACCACTGCCTCCGGAGTATCGCCTTCAATAACGCCGACGGGGCGGCTGCGCACAAGGCTTTTGGCGCTGTTGGTCAGGCGTTCCATCAATCCGGCATTCGGGTCCACCACTTGCGTCGCCGCAATCATCGAATCCGCCGCCGCGCCAAACTCCGTCGTCAGGTCCGCCTTGGACGGCACGCCGGAAGCGGCTAAGTTCTTTAACTGCTCCAATTCAGGAGAAGCAGGCGCAACCGTTGCAAAAGTCTCGAGCTCATTGGCAAACGCGCCCCCCCGATCTATTGCTGCCTTCAAACCAGCCGCGGCAATCGCCTGCGCCACATTCGATGCGCCAGTGCTGCTTCCCGCATTTTTCTGCAGTTCCGCAAGCTTGGTCTGCATCTCTGTCAGTTGCGCAGACGCATCACTGGACTTCAACGCTCCAATTTCAGTCTCCAAGGCTCCCAGCTTATCCATCAGTACCGTAACAGCAGCCGGATCACCGCCCGCCACGCCGCTGGACGATTTCAACGCCGCCATGTCCGCGACGAGCTTCTTCTGCGAATCCCAAATTATCGAAAGCTCTGCGGCCAACGCCTCGGCATTTTTCTGAAATCCAACCTGAGCCGTGCTCAAACCATTGATAATATCAGGATCAATCGCCGGTCCATTCGCTTTTTCAGACAGCGCGGCAATCTCCTGACGCAGCGTCGCAACATCGGCATTGTTTTGAAAAGAGGGTAGAACACCCGCCCATTGCAATCCCGCACCGCCAACCAGCGCCAAAATGCCACCCACAAGACCACCCAAGAGCGACGACCCGCCCCGGCTTTGGGTTTCCGCCACGGGCGCAGCAGATTTCACTTCTTCCCTCACCGGCTCTTCAACGGTTTCAACCGTCTCAATTAACACCGGCTCGGCCTGAATATCCTCGGCTTCCAAATCTTTTTGTGCCATTTCATCCGCAACAGGCATCACATCCTGCGGCTCTAGATCAATGGTGACGCCGGATGACGGTTTCTTCGAATGACGCGGGGTGTTGGAACTTGCCATATTTTTCTCGGATATGAATTTGTCTTGCGCGGTTAAAACCACAACTAAGGCATTTGAAGGCCCAGAGTCACTAGAAAGCGTCAAACCGAAGCGATTTTTCTCGGCCGTCCGCCCTTCATCCCGTTGGCTTTTGAGGCTAAGGCCTTCGCAGGTGAGCGAGCCTGCCCCGCAAGTTTTGCTAAGTAAGACTTCGTTCCGAATATCCCGGCCAAAAGACCCGGAACCGTGAAATCGACATTCAGTGACTCCCAGTGCAAACCATATCCTGCCCCAAGTATCTCCACATCGGACAACTGACCGGCGCTGGCACTTTCCAACCCTTGCACCAGCTTTGGCGGAAATCTAAATGTGCTGCCATTCGTTAGATTGACGACGATCTCGTGCATAGCTCCGTCATAGTGAACTTTTGACGCCCGAGGTTCAGTTCTTTGAAGAACGTTGCCAAAGGCCGATGCCGCATCCAATCGCTGATCAGTAAGCTCAACCATGAATTTCTCTCCACTTCGTCAAAAATAGTTCTTGCTGCACATCGATAATGGCCATCGCGCGACGCAGGTCATTGCGCTTCATACCCTCTGCCCAAAGAAGATCGGGCCGTCCATCACGGCCCTCAAAGTTCACTTTGGCTTGTCCTCCACCAAAAATATAAACATGTGCCGGTTCATGGTCATCGGTAAATATGACAAATCGAAAGCCATTCGCCTTTAAAATTGTAACCACGAGAATGAATAACCTATCTAGATGGGTTATTCAAGCGGTGTGACGCGATGAACTAACCGTCCTCTGCCCAAAAATTCACCAACTGCATCACAAAGATGCATAACAATTTCGTAACCAGTGCGTCGAATGCATTGCTGCACTGCAATATCACATCTACTGAAATCGATGTGGGGCGACTATCTTTACATCATCGGTCGAACAAAGAAGCGATCGGTAGCTCTCGACGAGAGCATCTTTGAAGGAGAAAATGAAATGAACCTTACCCGCTCTTACAACAATTGGCGCAACTACCGGAATGCAGTGGCAGAGCTCTCTAGCCTCTCGAACCGGAGCCTCGCTGACCTCGGCATTGCCCGCGCTGACATTCGCGCAGTGGCTCGCAAAGCCCATGGCTAAGATTTTAGACACGCAGCCGGAAACGGCAAATTGATTGAATTTGCACCCGCCTAGTGGCGGGTGCTTTGTTTTTGGAGCTGTTATTCGGGAAAGTGTTCCGCGAGCAGCTCGATAAGAGAATCCTCAGTCGCCTCAGCCGTCACCACGACATTCGCATCCAATCCATCAGCAATGCGTCGCGAGAAGCAGACAATCAGCGCATCCTTTGCCAGCGAACCAATACTCGTGTTTTTTCTCA
>JANOYJ010000527.1:0-8906 GCA_031428815.1 Phyllobacterium sp. | reverse complement strand
ATTTCCGAATACCGCTCAATCAACCCACCGACAGCGGACGACAGACAGGGCGCGAGGCCGCCGGCAGTGAGTAAGGCAATCTTGTGCGTGGTCATGAAAGTTTCCCTGAATACATTGATTTTGTTGCCGCCACTATGCAGGCAATTGCGCGAAGTTCAATTGCTCAGAGGTTTTTTTGTCGCCACGGGTGACGACAACGAATATGTTCTGTGGCCGGCTTGGATTTATCCCGGCCAGTCGAAACACTTCGCCGCTCTGACCATCGCTGCCGTCGCGGGGCTGAACTGTCGGCCCGGAACACTGACAAGAGAAATAGTCCTTGTGACTTCGGGCTCAATCAACGGACGCTGCAGAAGCTCAGGAAGCGTCACTGAACATTCCGGCATGAACGCGAATCCGATCCGTGCCAAAACCATGGCCTGCACCCAGTCCTCACGTTCTGAGCGGAACCGTTCATAAAGATTTACACCGCTATTGCGGCAGACATCCATCACCATTTCGCGCATTTCGCATGACAGGCGGTCAACATAGGGTTCGCCCGACAAGTCGCTGAGCTTAATGGCATTCATCTGCGCCAAGCGGTGGTCGGGCGGGAAAATGACAACATAGCGCTCCGTATAAAGATCATGAATGTTGAAAATGTCACTGAGGCCACCCAATGTGTTTAATACGGCCAAATCCAGCTCGACAGATTCGAGCTTTCGTTTGAGTTCGCCAGCGCTTGCCTCGCAAACGGCAATTTCTACCCCGTGAAACTCCTTTTGAAACTTGGCGAGAAAGCGTGACAATCGCACGGGTCCGACCGTGGACATCACACCCAACCGGATTGGAACATGGTTCAACAGTCTAAAATTATCGGCAAGCCTTCGCGTCGCCTCTGTTTCCTGCACTATGTGTTGAAAGTGCGTCATTAATGACTGCCCGAAATCGCTTAACAGGATTTGCTTGCCCGACCGGTGGAAGAGCGGAGCGCCGAGTTCATCCTCGAGGGTCTTTATCGCTTTGCTCAAGGCAGGTTGGGAAACATTGCAATCCGCCGCAGCTTTGGTGAAATTCAACACCCGGGCCGCCGCCAACACATATCGGACTTGAAACATCTCCATCACGGCCCTCCAGCGTGTCAGAAGGATTCAATCTATCACGTTTAACCATAGCTGTCGGTTATCAATTGATGAAAACATAGTCTTTCCCTTTGCGCACGATTTGAGGTCAAATTCACTGGCATTTATACAGAAAGGGTCAGAAAATGTCAGTCTTCATGGTCGAACGGGATCTCAAAGGTATCAGCATGGAAGCTCTTGGCGGCGCACAAAAGGCGGCGATAAGCAAGGCCAAGGAAATGTCGGAGGCGGGGACAGACATAAAATATCTGCGCTCAACCTTCGCGCCGGAAGACGGGCGTTGCATGTGCCTGTTCGAGGCAGGTTCCGACGCTGACGTTCGGAAACTCAACGACGACGCGGGAATACCTTACAGCAAAATCGTCCAAGCGTTGGATCTCACCCCTTGATTTGATTTGCGGTGATGTGGATTGCGCCACGTCATCGCAAGGGTTTAAGGTTAGAGGTAGCTCAAGCATGACCTGCTTGGGCAGACCTCATCGGCTTTGTGGCGCCATCACGATCTGCAATTTCACATCGCTCGGCCGCGCCTCGACCGCGCGGTCAAACGCCTTGATCGAGTCCTTGAAATCAAATGTCCCGGAAATCAACGGCTTCAAATCGACCTTGCCTGAAGCGAAAAGCGCGATCGCCCGCTCATATTGATGGGCGTAGCGGAACACGGTCTCGATGCGGATCTCCTTCGTGGAGGCCGTCGAGACATCAAAGCCGACGGGATTAACCGGAAGCCCAACCGCGACAACCGTGCCGCCCGGGCGGGGCAGGGCCATCAGTGTCTCCCATGCGCGGGGTGACCCGGAACATTCAAACACAACGTCTGCGCCCCAATTGTCGGTCAGCTCATTGACGACGTCAACGAGGTTTTGTTCCTTGATATTGACCGGGATGACACCCTGATACCTCGCCGCAATATCGAGCTTCGGCTGCGCCAAGTCCGCGACAATCACCCGCGCACAGCCACCCGCCAGCGCTGCAATCGCCACCATGGTCCCAATCGGTCCGGCACCGAGCACGATCGCGGTGTCGCCGGGTTTAATGTTTGCCTTGTAAGCCGCTTGCATGCCAACAGCGAAAGGTTCCACCATCGCACCTTCGGCAAAGGAGACATTATCCGGTAGTTTGAAGGTATAGTTCGCCGGATGGACGACATGCGGGGTCAACACGCCGTGAATGGGCGGCGTTGCCCAAAAACTCACCGCCGGATCGACATTATACATGCCCAGCCGCGACGCCTTGGAATTGGCATCTGGAATCCCGGGCTCCATACAAACCCGGTCACCGACCTTGAGATGTGTCACGCCCGCACCGACTTCAACAATCGTTCCCGCCGCCTCATGGCCAAGTACCATCGGTGCATTGACAATGAATGGCCCGATTTTGCCATGCGTATAATAATGCACATCAGAGCCGCAAACACCGACTGTATGAATGGCGATTTTCACCATACCTGGCCCGACATCCATGGGGAGTTCAATGTCACGTAGCACGAGTTCGTGTTGCTTCTCGAGAACAAGTGCCTGAACCTTCGACATGGTATGACTCCCTTTATAACGGATTTTATGCAGCCGTGGTGGCAATATAGCTTTGCCGAATCTGATAAGGCGTTGTGCCATAGGCTTTGTTGAAATGCAGGTAAAACTGCGTCATCGAACTGAAACCCGTTTCAAGCGCGACGCTGGTGATCGGCAAATTGCTTTCCATCAGCAAGGCCCGTGCCCGCAAAAGCCGCATCCGGATGATGAATTTCTTCAACGACAAGTGCAAGGTCTTGGAAAACAACCCAAGCGCATAGTTTGGATGCATGCCTGTAGCTTTGGCAACAGCTTCGGAGGTGAGGGGCTTTTCGAGATTTTCCAACACATGGCGCACCATGGTGACGACATGCCGAACCTGCGCTGAGGTCAATCCTGACTTTTCCGGGTCGCTGCCCCAAGGCTTCAGAATAAAGTCAAAATCCTGCAATGAAGCCCGTCTGAGCAGCGCATTAATCTCCATTTTGACAATTTCGGCACGCTCGACATTGCCGGAGCGATAATCGGCGTACCATCGTCGCACCGTGTCCAAACCGCAGATTTCCGGCGGTAAAACGATGATTCCGCCGCTTAGGAGTGTAACCTGGAGCTTCGCGAGATGCGGCATGAAGAGAAAAGCGTCGAGCGGCAGATAGATGTTGCACAATTTTTGCAAGGGATCATCAGACCCGTCCACTTCGGTCAATTGATGCGGAACGCCGGCCCAAAAAACCACAAGCCGCTCCGAGGGAATAATCTTATGCACGCCATCGACAACATAGTGCATCTGCCCGGATGTCAGCCAATTGACCTCGACATGCCCATGCCAATGCGCTTTACTCATTATTGTAGGGGTAAATATACGCATGCCGAAGCGCCCGAACGCCCGCGTATCACTGTAAAAATGCCGTTCCGAATGCGCGATGCTGGTCTGGACGCTATTTGCCGACGCTCGGTACATTACAACAATCCATCTTTTTTCGCGATCTTAGAAACCCGTAAAGAATAATGCGAAACCCGCATTCCCGTAAAGGGGTCTTTCGCTAACATTGGAGTTGGAAGGTTGTCTTGTTCCCTTGGGAGAGGGAAGAGCGCTTTTCTCATATTCTTGTCTCTTGGGAGGAGAAATAATGCATAGGACTTTAAAGCAGGTCGCGCTTGCGACGCTGCTCGTCGGCGTATCCACATTCGCCGTTCGAGCCGAAATGATGGCGCCGACCGCGCCGCCGGAAGCCTCAAAATTTGACGCGCAGGGCGAACCTAAATATGTCGACCGCGCGGACGTTTCTGAATATAAGGCGCTGCCGGCTTACTCAGAGCCTGCATGGGTCTCCGAATTCGTGAAGGCCGGCAAACTGCCTGCTGTCGCTGACCGGCTTCCGAAAGAGCCGCTCGTTTACAAAACGGCTAACATGCCGGATGGTGCCGGTGTCTATGGCGATGTGATGCGCCACGTGATTGGCGGACGGCCGCAAGGCTGGAACTTTTGGGCCGGTCAATCCTACGGTTGGGGCGGTATTGATATCGGCCTTGTCGAATGTCTGACCCGCACGGGTCCGCTTTTCCAAATTAACTCGACCGATCTTCAGCCGATGCCGAACCTTGCCAAGTCCTGGGAATGGTCAGCCGACGGCAAGTCATTGACCGTCAAACTCATCGAGGGTGCAAAATGGTCGGATGGCGATGCATTCGACACTGAAGACATCGCCTTCTACTGGAACGATGTTATCATGGACGCCGAAGTGACCCCGCTGATGGGTGCCGCTCAGGAAACGTACGGCAAAGGCACGACACTCGACATCGTTGACGCTTACACATTCAAGATGAACTTCACGTCCGCCTTCCCGGAATCGGTTCTCTACCAGATGGCGTACGGCAACTTCTGCCCGGGTCCATCGCATGTGTTGAAGCCACAGCATCCAAAACATGGCGGCGCAAGCTATGAGGCTTTCCAGAAAGCCTTTCCGGCTGACATGATGAACTTCCCGGTTATGGGCGCTTGGGCTGTTGTCGAGCATCGCCCGGACGACATCGTCGTGCTGCGCCGCAATCCATATTACTGGAAGGTCGATGAGACCGGCCAGCAATTGCCTTACCTCGACGAGATGCAATATCGCCTCTCCACCTGGAGCGACCGCGACGTGCAGGCAGTTGCCGGCACGGGCGATTTCTCCAACCTTGAGCAAGCTGAAAATTATGTCGAGAGCCTGAAGAAAGCCGCTGATCCGGCCAGCCCGGCGCGTCTTGCGTTTGGCCCGCGTACGATCGGCTACAGCCTTTACCCGAACCTGTCGGGCAATGGTTGGGGTGAACCGGATGCTCGCGCTCAGGCAGTGCGGGAACTCAACCGCAATCTCGATTTCCGAAAGGCGATTTCATACGCGATTGATAGGCAGCGGCTGGGCGACAGTCTGGTAAAAGGCCCATTCACGACGCCTTATCCCGGCGGTCTCTACGCAGGCACGGCATTCTATGACGCTGCATCTACTGTCTTTTACCCCTTCTCGACCGACAGTGCGAAAGAAGCTTTGGCCGCTGCCGGGTTGAAAGACACGGATGGCAACGGCTTCGTCAATGCAGCAAGCGGGGAAGACCTCAACGTAACACTGCTCACTCAGTCAGACTATTCCACTGACAAGAACCTTGCCGAAGGCGTAGTCGCAATGATGGGCGATATAGGCTTGAAGGTCACTTTGAACGCGCTGACAGGCAAGGATTTCGACAATGCTCGTGATTCCGGCAAGTTCGACTGGATAATATTCCGCAATGCCACCGAACTGATTACGATGGTGCAGAGTTCCACTGCACTCGCGCCGGTCGGACCTACGACCGATCTTAACCACCGCGCTAATGGCGGCGGAGAACTTGATCTGCTTCCTTATGAAAAAGTGCTGGTTGACACCACAAATGCTTTCATCGCCGAACGCGATACAGCCAAACGTGTTGAACTGGCAAAGACTTACCAGAAAACCTACACGGAAAATCTGGACGGCATCGGTCTTACCGCCTATCCGGGTGCATTGATCATCAACAAGCGCTTCTCCAACATTCCGGCCGGCGCTCCGATCTTCATGTACAATTGGGCCGAGGATAACATCATCCGCGAACGTGTTTGGGTAGCGGCTGACAAGCAAGGCAGTGCCGAACTGCACGCCAAGACGCTGCCAGGCAAATTGGGCGATAAGGGCCCGGTTGCAGCCAACTGACGGTTTCCTCCCGAAACCAGCGGGCGGGGCAGATTATCGCCCCGCCCGTACACCCCACAATCCACTGCCAAGGATAATGCCCATGCTGCGCTTCCTGTTGGTCCGCATTGCTCAGGCCGTGCCCGTGCTTTTGGTAATGAGCATGATAACATTCGCCATTATTCAGGCACCGCCCGGCGACTACGGAGATTTCATCCGCACAAATATGATCGTGCAGGGCAATGCCACGGTGGAGGCAGCCAACCGCGCCGCGGAAGAATATCGCGAGCAGAACGGCCTCAATGATCCGATGATCCTCCAATATGGAAACTGGATCTGGGGGATCGTCTCGCGCGGCGATTTTGGTCAGTCTTATTTTTATAACAAGCCTGTATCGGAAGTGGTGGGCCAGCGCCTGCCCGTCACTATCGCCATCGCTCTCACATGTCATTTTCTTGCGACAGTTATTGGCGTCGGTTTCGGCATTCTTGCTGCGGTGAAGCAATACACGTGGGTTGACACCCTGCTGTCCTTCGTCAGCTTCCTCGGCATGACGGTGCCGCGTTTCCTGTTGGCGCTCATCATACTTTACATCTTGGCCTACAAGTTGAACGTTCAGGAAATCGGAGCTTTTTATTCGTCCAAATTTGGCGGCCAACCCTACTGGTATGGTTGGTTTGATTTCAACTGGGCCAAGTTTTGGAACCTTCTGCAGCACATATGGCCGGTGATCGCCGTCGCAACAATAGGCGGGCTCGCCTACAACATGCGCGTCATGCGGGCCAATCTCTTGGATACGCTCAACGCACAATATGTTGAAACTGCCCGCGCCAAAGGCCTCTCCGAAAGTAGCGTCATCATGCGGCACGCCGTGCCGAACGCATTGCATCCGCTGATCGCCCGCCAAGGCGTGGTTCTTCCCTACATGCTCACCGGTGAAGTCGAGGTCGCGATCGTCTTCGGGCTCGCCACAATTGGCCCTGCCATCGTCGGCTCAATGAGCATCGGCGATGTCTATGTCACCGCGACTATCCTTCTGGTTCTGGGCGTCACGCTCATTATCGGCAACATCATTGCTGATCTGCTGCTCGCGTTGCTTGATCCGCGCATCCGTGTGGGAGCTGATTGATGAGCGTACATGAAGGCGAGATGGATGACGCCCGCATCTCCACAGTATCGAGCACATCCCAGACTTACGGCGCCTTGGTTTGGCGGCGGTTGCGAAAATCCTTTCCGGGCATGGTCGGGTTTGTGCTGGTGACCATGTTGCTGGTCGTCGCGCTTTTTGCAAACTTCTTTTCGCCGATGAACCCCAACGCGGCTACCGCCTCGTTCGCGCCGCCGGACAAGCTATCATTCTTCACGAAGGACGGGTTTACCCTGTGGCCGGTCGCATATGCCATAAAGGAAGGCACGGAGCTTGATCCCGTCACCTATCAACCGCTTATGGGCGCTGACATGGACAATCCGCGCTCGCTGGTGCTTTTTGCCAAGGGCTGGGAGTATAAATTTCTCGGATTGATTCCAACAAACCGCCACTTCATCGGCGTCTCGGACGGCTCGCCCCTGCATCTCCTCGGCACCGACAAGCTTGGCCGGGATATCCTGTCACGCGGCATTGTCGGCTCGCGCATTTCGCTGATGATCGCCTTGGTGTCCATCGCGCTGATCACCGTCATAGGCACGCTCACCGGCATTATGTCTGGCTATGTTGGCGGCAAGTTTGATCTATGGTTCCAGCGGTTTGTCGAAATCATCCTCGCATTCCCGCAACTGCCGCTTTATCTGGCCCTCACCACCCTTATTCCGGTGACCGCGCCGTCCTACATCTTCCTCTCATTTGTTATCGCGGTCATTGTCGGCCTCGGATGGGCGCAGCTGTCGCGTGAGGTCCGTGCCAAAACCATGTCCATGGCGCAGGTGGACTATGTCCGCGCCGCGATGTCAGTCGGCGCTTCCGACAACCGCATCATCACGCGCCACATCTTGCCGAACGTGATGTCGCACGTGATCGTGTCGATCACGCTCGGCATTCCGTCCATCATCCTCTTGGAATCATTCCTCGGTTATCTCGGCTTTGCCGTGAAGCCGCCGCTGATTTCGTGGGGTCTGATGTTGCAGGATGCGGGAACGTTTTCCGTCATCGGTTCATACCCGTGGATTCTCTCCCCTGTTGGTTTTGTGCTCTTGGCCGTCTTCGCGTTCAACGCGTTGGGCGACGGGCTGCGCGATGCCATTGATCCGTATTGAGGCCGATATGAACCCGCAAATTGCCATCGAAGCCAGAAATATAGGCGTCTCGTTCAAGGTGGACGGCGGACACGTCGAGGCGGTGAAAGATGTCTCCTTCACTCTTCACAAGGGTCAGACCATTGCTTTGGTCGGTGAATCCGGTTCGGGAAAATCCGTCACCGCCCGCGCCATCATGAAGCTCCTGTCCAAGCGTGCGACCGTGACGGACAACACGGAAATTCTTTACGGCGGCAAGAATATGGCGCGCCTGTCTGACAAGGAGATGCGCGGCCTGCGCGGCAACCGGCTGACCATGATTTTCCAGGAGCCGATGAGTTCGCTCAATCCGGTTTATACCATCGGCAAGCAGCTCGCGGAAATTCTTCGTATCCACCAGAAAATCTCCAAGGCCGACGCTTTCAAGCGCGCAGTTGCACTCCTCAAAGAAGTCCAGATTCCCGACCCTGAAGCCCGGGTGCGCCAATATCCGCATCAACTGTCCGGCGGTCAGCGCCAGCGCGTGATGATCGCCATGGCGCTTGCGAACAGCCCCGATGTGTTGATCGCCGACGAACCGACCACCGCGCTCGACGTGACGGTGCAGGCCGAAATCCTCAACCTTATTAAGGCCTTGAAAGAAAAGAACGGCATGGCGGTGATCCTCATCACCCATGACCTTACAGTCGTGCGCCAATTCGCCGACCATGTTTATGTGATGCAGCACGGCCTCGTACGGGAAAGTGGCCCGACCGAACAGATATTCAACAGGCCGCAGCACCCGTACACCAAGCGCCTTCTTGGCTCGGAGCCAAAGGGCCAAGCCAACGCTCTGAAAGGTTCGCCCGAAACAGTGCTGG
>JANOYJ010000526.1:0-6162 GCA_031428815.1 Phyllobacterium sp. | reverse complement strand
GATGAAAGAGGCGGTATAGATCGACAGGGCGAGATAGAGCGAAAGAAACTCAGGTTTGATTTGGAAACCGCCGGACAGATTGAACCGCGAGGCTGTTGGAAATTCAAATGTTAGCGGAAAACCGGTGAGAGCATACGCCAGCAGCGGAAAACCGAAAATCATGGCGAGGGATGTCCAAAGGACTGGAAACTGTTGTCCGGTCGTCATTTGCCGGTCGTGCGCCCATTTTCGCATCAGCACTGAAAAGATGATGCCAACGACCAAACCTGCAGCGATCAGCCAAGCTCCCTCACCCCAGATGGCCTTCGGGAGGAAAAAGCCACGATTGTTAAGAAACCCACCCTGGGGCAGGACAATGCTTTGTTTCGGATCAGGCAAAACTGAGAGAACGCCGAAATACCAAAAGAAAATCACTAAAAGCGGCGGGATATTGCGAAAAATTTCAACATAAATGGTGGAAAGCTTGCGGATAAGCCAGTTCCGCGAGAGGCGTCCGACTCCGATCATAAAGCCCAATAGGACGGCGGTGATGATACCGAGCACGGCAATAATCACCGTGTTGAGAAGTCCGATGACCAATGCCCGGAAATAGGTCGAGTCGCTGGAGAATGGGATCGGTGTCTGCGCGAGGTCAAAACCAGCACGTCCGTTGAGAAAATCAAAGCCGGAAGCGATATTGGACCGTTTGAGGTTTTCGGCCGTGTTGCCGATAATCCACCAAACGAACGACACCAGAGCCACGAGCATCACGGCTTGAAAAACGAGCCCACGCACTTTCGGGTCGTAGAATAGTGACGTCCCTCCCCGTCTTGCGGGGAACTCGGTAACGGCCATCAACCCCTCCGGTTGGTGATGTGTTTATTTTTGATTGTGGCGGGCGGCCGCGTTGGCCACCCGCAATAGCTAATCAAATCAGCCGATTATCGAATTGGAGGCGCGTATTGCAGGCCACCCTTCGACCATTGTGCGTTGAGACCTCGAGCGATTTTCAATGCACTGCCTTGACCGACATTGCGCTCGAAAACTTCGCCATAATTGCCGGTCGCCTTCACAGCATTTGCCAGCCAATCATTGGTGAGACCCATGTCGGTACCAAGTTTGGTATCGGCTTCCATACCGAGAACACGCAGGATCTCCGGGTTTGTCGATTTCTTCATTTCTTCGACATTGGCTTGGGTGATACCGAGTTCTTCAGCGGTCAAAAGCCCGTAATGAACCCATTTGACGATGTCGCCCCATTGATCGTCACCCTGACGTACGGCAGGTCCAAGTGGCTCTTTCGAAATGATTTCCGGAAGAACAACGTGGTCAGCCGGAGCCGCCAGCGCCAACCGCGTGGCATAGAGACCGGATTGATCGGTCGTCAGAACATCGCAGCGGCCTGAATCATAGGCTGCGTTCACTTCTTCGTTCTTTTCAAACACGACGGGGTTATATTCCATCTTGTTGGCCTTGAAGTAGTCGGCAAGGTTCAATTCAGTGGTCGTGCCGGTCTGAACACAGACGGACGCGCCGGAAAGCTGGAGGGCGGAATTTACGCCGGTAATCTTCTTGGAATTGATCATGAAGCCTTGGCCGTCATAATAATTGGCGCCGAAGAAATTAAGGCCAAGCGCGGTGTCGCGGTTCAGTGTCCAAGTGGTGTTACGCGACAGGATATCGATTTCGCCGGATTGAAGCGCGGTGAAGCGTTCCTTGGCCGACAAAGGCGTAAACTTCACCTTGGTGCCATCGCCGAAAACCGCGCCGGCAATGGCGCGGCAATAATCCACGTCAAAACCTGTCCAATCGCCCTTGTCATCCGGTGCCGAAAATCCGGCAAGGCCGACGTTGACGCCACATTGGATAAAGCCCTTGGCTTTTACATCGTCGAGTGTTGTTGCGCCCGCAACTGAACTCATAAGCGCCAAAGCTGCTGCGCCCAGAACAGTCTTGAAAATTGTTTTAGTCATAGGTCTAGAACCTCTTCTATTGTTCATTGTTTCCCGCTCCGGGGTTTATTATCGCGCCGGAGCGATGTGAGCTTGCCTCATTCATCGATTTTCGACGTGGTTCCCATTCACGAAACTCATGCAATGCGATTATGACGATGAGGTCAAGCCTTGTTCAGACGCTAAACAGTCGTTTTTGGAAAAGTGAGCAATTTTAATTCATTAGACTGAAGAACCCTTTTCCGCACAATCACTAATATTTTCGAAATGCAGCTGAAAACTGAAGTTTCGGCAGCATGCTCGTTCCAAAAAAGTGAAAAACGGTGCGTCGACGTGCTAAAAAGCGCGAGAGATAGACAGCAAACAAGAATCCCAGTCCAAATCCGACAATTACATCGGAAGGAAAATGTGCTCCAGCGGCAACCCGCGAAACGGCACCGACAAAACAAACCGGCAGTATCACAAAGCGATACTTGGGATACCATAACGCCAAAATAGCCGCCAAAGCGCCCATTGTCTGCGAATGGCCTGAGGGAAAACTTGTGAAATTATAGCCGACGCCCCAGTGGCCAAAAAAATCATAGGGACCAAGCTCGTCTAATAAGACTGGCCGGGCGCGGGAGAAAATGAACTTCAAGATGTTGACAAATATACCCGACAAGCCAATGGCGGCGAATACACAGTATGCTTGTGAATAAATCAGCGCAAATTTTGCTTTGCCGGATATGTGACGCTTGCGCCAATCGCTGAGACTAATGATCGTCATTAAAGCAAGCGCCGAAAGTAGATAGAAAGTCGACTTGCCGATATCGGTGTATGCCGCCAAAAGGCGGATCGAGGGGATGTCGCTGGTCGTCGCCCAGCGGGAAACGCGTTCATCGTAGGGTGCAATGAGGGCGGCGAGCGCGAGGATCAGTATTGCAATCGTCATCATGCGGCCGCTGAAAGCCGGCGGTGCGCCTTCATACGCGGGACGACGGCAGCGGGCGACAATCTTTTGCGCTGTCCTTACAATACGCAAATGAAGTGGAATCGCTTGATAAATGCGTTGACGCGTCGGCGCTGGCGGGTTCTTGCTCACATTTGACGCCTTGTCGGAAGGGGTTGCGCCCTTGATAGGGCATGGATATTCCAAAGGAAACAACAGGATTAACCTCTGATGGCCAAAATCGATAACAAGGCACGGGGCCTAGGCATCAATACCCGCCTTGCTCATATTGGTTATGATCCAAGCGAATATCACGGCTTCGTCAATCCACCTGTGGTTCATGCCTCGACGGTTTTATTTCCTGACGCCGCGACTATGGCGGCGCGTGACCAGAAATACACCTACGCTACGCATGGCACGACGACGACAGACGCCCTTTGCGCGGCCATAGACGCGTTGGAGGGCTCCGCAACCACGATCTTGCTCCCATCAGGCCTCGCCGCTGTCACGGTGCCGCTCTTGGCATTTCTAGACGCGGGCGATCATGTGCTTATCGTGGACAGCGTCTATTTCCCGACGCGTCGTTTCGCCAATGGTATGTTGAAGCGCTTGGGCATTTCGGTTGAGTTCTACGATCCGGCAATTGGCGCTGGCATAGAGAGTTTGATGAAGCCCAATACTAAAGTGGTTTTCACGGAATCGCCCGGTTCAAACACGTTTGAAATGCAAGACATTCCGGCGATCTCGAAAGTCGCGCGGGCTCACGGCGCTATCGTCATGATGGACAATACGTGGGCGACGCCGTTATTTTTCAAACCCTTGGACCATGGCGTTGATATTTCGATTCATGCGGCAACCAAATATCCATCGGGGCATTCCGATGTTTTGATGGGCACCGTATCCGCCAATGCGCGCTGCGCCCAGCGTCTTAAAGACGCCAATATGGTGTTAGGCCTGTGCGTCGCGGGTGACGACGCATACCAGATCTTGCGCGGGCTCCGCACAATGGGCATTCGTTTGCAACGCCATCAGGAAAGCGCGTTGAAACTGGCTGAATGGCTGGAGACCGATCCGCGCGTAGCGCAAGTCCTGCATCCTGCCCTGCCCTCGTTTCCCGGGCACGATCTCTGGAAGCGCGATTTCTGCGGGTCGAGCGGTATTTTCTCAATCGTCTTGAAAGAGGCCTCATCCAGCGCCGCGTTTGCGTTTCTAGATGCCCTGCAGATTTTTGGCCTCGGCTATTCGTGGGGTGGCTATGAGAGCCTTGCGGTGCATGTTTCCGTGGCCGACCGCGTTATTGCGAAGGGCAACTATCCCGGACCAATCATGCGGCTTCAAATCGGGCTCGAAGATATTGAAGATTTGAAAGCCGATATAGAGCGCGGGCTGGACGCGGCGTTTCGCTGATTTGCCGGCGCTACTTATTGGAGCGCTGCTGCCCCACAAGCCTTCGAGAGGATGCTTTGAAGGCCCAAGTCAGTATAGCCAGCATCGCCCAAAGACGCACGCAGGCGAAGCAAAACACGAAACCGATGAAGAGCCATTTCTTGTAGTCAAACGGCAACGGAAGGGACCAAATATCAATAAGCAGCTTTCGACACACGGCTTGAAGCGGTGCCATGAGAAATAAGAAGCCGATCATTACGATTATTGCACCAATCACTGCCGCAATGTGTGGGTAAATTGCATTGCACACTGCGCCTAGAGTAGGTCTTTGCCCGTCCGCCTTTGCCATCGCAGCAAAGAAAACCAAAGTGGCGACAACAGGGCTCCACAGTCTACCTAAATCCGACCTTAGATCGAATGCCACGCCGTCTAATCCGGGCACAATTGCTGCGACGGCGGGTCTTCCACCAATTACTTGAGACAACGTGATCGTCACAAAGAGACCGATTAGCAAGAGCCATTTGAAGACCGTCCCCACGAAGGATACCTGTTCCCGGAACTCCAACTTGCCCAGATCAGTCGTGCCGCCGCTAAGTTCAATCATCCGCCTTGTCGCGAGCAAAATGGCGAGCATTACGCAGCATTGCGACAAAGGAAACGAAATGACGGCAATTGAGGGTTTGGAAAAGCTTGCGATTCGAAGAACGGTGGCCAAAAGCAACCAAGGTGCAGCATCCACAAGTACGAAAGGTCCGTAATCCGTTCTTGGAAGCACGTTGTCGGAAAGCGTGCTTTGTCTTGAAACTGAGGGAGCGGCAATTGAAGAGTGCATGCAATTTGAAATAGCAGAAACAGATTTATTTCGAATGAATGGATTGCAGACATCTAGAGCGAGTATCAACCGATCAAAAACAGTGGCGACCCCGGCATGATTCGAACATGCGACCGACGGATTAGAAATCCGTTGCTCTATCCAGCTGAGCTACGGGGCCTTTTCATTGAAGAGATTAGTGCGTCCAAGGCTGACTGCGGTCAAACTTGAAATTGTCTGAGTAGGACACGCGGCGGCGCTTGGGCTCTTTGGGTTCCTCCACTCTGAACTCAATGCCGTGCTTTTCAGCATAGGCGATGGCCAGTTCCTTAGTATCGAACCTCAGCTTCACTTGGCTCAACATGTCTGACGAAGACGTATAGCCCATCAGCGATTCGACCTTGCGCGGGGCTGCCGGATCAAACTCCAAAACCCAAACGCCCGTCTTGGCCTTGCCGGATTGCATAGCGGTCTTGGCAGGGCTGTAGATTTTGGCGGACATGAGCTGACTCCGGAGCAGTTATATTACCGCGCTTCTAGCTGGTTTTTTTTCATGCGAGAAGGGTGGCCCGGCATATTTCGCTTGCAGCGCCGCTGCATCGTGTCATCCGCCTTCGCTAAAGCTCCGACGAAGTCACGCCTTAGCTTTAGCGAAGGCGGATGGTCGGAGCGAGAGGATTCGAACCTCCGACCCCCTGATCCCAAATCAGGTGCGCTACCAGGCTGCGCTACGCTCCGAAAACAAGCAAATTGTGCTTGCGGGGCGTTCGATACACGCTTCATTGGTGAAGAGCAACCGGCAAAAAGCGGTTTGTTTTCAAAAGTCGAGTTCGACTTGTCGCGGATCGGCATCGGAGGCAATTGTTGCTGCTAAAGCGCGCGAAATGCGTACGTGTTTTTCCAAAGCCAAGCGGTCCAACCGGTCCACAATGTCCACAGCAGCAGCCAGTGAGCGCTCCATGCGGTTGACGAGATAGGAGATGACATTGGGCTCGACATTGACCTGACGGTCAGCGAAAAGCTTGGCGATTACAGCAGACAAGAGCGCATCATCGGGTTCGGCAATTTCAACGACGGTCGCAGCCAAGAGACGCGACAAGAGATCC
>JANOYJ010000525.1:0-4434 GCA_031428815.1 Phyllobacterium sp. | reverse complement strand
TGGCGCTCCGCGCCCCGCCTGCTCAGGCTATGCTCAACCACGGTGCCCGCGGGTATCCACCCGCTTGGCCCGGCGCTCTTCAGGTTCAAGGTCAGCGCAATCGAACCGCAATGGCCGCTTGTCCTCCTTGAAACCTGTGTGCGACGGCAATTCGCCGCCTCACAACACCGGAATTCCCCCGCCTTTTGGGCCTTTCGACCCTTGGTGCCCCCGCCGCCGGTTACCCAATCGGAAGAGATTCACGGAGAAACAGCGCGGGTGACGATAAGCGTAACCCTGCCCATCGTCATCTCCACCAGGCCGGATTAACCAGGGACCGTCATTCCCAGCGTACCGGAGCCCGTCCTCCCCACTTGGCGAACGGTCCGCCAAGCGTTCCTGAGGGAGGAGCGCCGGGGAAGTATGCTTCAGTCAAATGCGACGGGGAGAGATTATTTTAGCGCGCCCCACGCTCACGCGTCCCGACGACCCAGACTTCCTAATTCAAGCAATTGATTTTGCAGCTTTATTCCAGCGTCACCATCGCAGATGGGTCGTCGGGACAGGCCGACGATGACGGAACTTACGAGTGAATCTATCCCCGAGAAGCTATGCGCGAACCCTTCGCCGCAAGGGGACGGCTGGAGACGCGCCTCTAATACTGCGCTTCCCGATTGACCAAATTCCGCAACGGCTCGCCCCGTTCAAACGCATCCATCTGGGTCACAATCGGTGCCACCAATTGATCCGCAGCAGAGGTAGCGGCGGCATGAGGGGTGACGGTGACTTTCGGATGTGTCCAGAAGGGGTCGTCTTCCGCCAGCGGTTCGCTATTGAACACATCAAGCGTTGCAGCAGAAAGGATGCCGCTATCCAAGGCCAGCAAAATATCCTTCTCGCTTTGCAAGCCACCGCGCCCGGCATTGATAAGCACCGGAGCGCCGAAGGAGCCGCCTTTTTTCATCCGGTCGAACAGGCTTTTATTCAGCATCCCCTTGGTCTGCGGCGTGAGTGGCAGGAGAACGACGAGAATATCCACGGTTGCCAAAAACCATGGCAATTGCTCATCGCCGAAGAAACAGGTGATGTCATGGGAATAGCGCGGCGTCCGGCTCCAGCCGGTGACGTTAAAGCCCAACCCCGCGACTTTACGCGCCGCGTCTGTTCCTAAAACACCAAGGCCGAGAAACCGACCGTCACCTGATGCGCCGCCGGTTGGGCGCGATCTTCAAGCCAGACATGATGGCGTTGTTGCTCGCGATATTTAGGGCCTCTGCGATGATGGTCCAAGACTTGCCAGACCACATATTCGCTCATCCGCATGGTAAGATCATCGGAGACGATGCGCACAATCGGAACGTTCGGCACATTCGGGTCCTGAAACACATGATCGACGCCTGCGCCGAGCGAGAAAATGGCTTTGAGGTTAGGCAGTTTTGCCAGCGAAGAGGGGCGCTGTTTCCAGACGACCGCATATTGGATGGACGGGTCTTCGACGCCCTCCGGCTCGATAAAGATTTTACGTTTTGGCGCAACCTTGGTAAACTCCTCGCGCCATTTGCCCGTGTCCCAGCCTTGCACCGCGAGGAGAATATTTCCACTCATTCGCTGACCGCCCCCTTTGCCGCCGTCTCGATATTGAACGCTGCCGCCATGAGCGCCTTGGTATAATCGGTTTGCGGGGCACGGAATATATCCACTGATGGCCCATGCTCCACAATCTTGCCATTGCGCATCACGATCAAATCATTCGCCAGCGCCTTCACCACTTTCAGATCGTGCGAAATGAAAAGATAGGCGAGCTGATGCTTCTTTTGCAAATCGCGCAACAGATCCACGACCTGCGCCTGAACGCTCATATCAAGCGCCGAGGTCGGCTCATCCAGCATGACGAATCTAGGCTTCAAAACCATCGCACGGGCGATCGCGATGCGCTGGCGCTGACCGCCGGAGAACTCATGCGGATAGCGAAAGCGCAAAGACGGATCGAGGTGCACTTCGTTCAGGGCCGCGACCACGCGATTGTCGCGCTCATCAGCAGAGAGTTTTGGTTCATGCACCAAGAGACCTTCGGCAATGATATCGGCAATGGACATGCGCGGGCTGAGCGATCCGAACGGGTCCTGAAATACAATCTGCATTTCACGCCGGAGCGGGCGCATTTCTTTGAAAGACAGCGCGTTAATGTCTTTTGGCCCGAACTTTATCGAACCTTGCGACGAGATCATCCGTGAGAGGGCGAGACCAAGCGTCGTCTTACCCGAGCCGGATTCACCGACAATGCCCAGCGTCTGTCCGGCACGGATAGAAACATCAACGCCATCGACCGCTTTTACGTGATCAACAGTACGCCGGAGAAACCCTTTCTTGATAGGGAACCAGACTTTGATGTCCGTTCCTTGCATGACAACGGGGCTGCTGAGATCCGACAGCGGTGGCTGGCCCTTGGGTTCGGCCGCCAAGAGATGCTTGGTATACTCGTGCTGCGGATTGGCGAATATCTCTGCGGTCGGGCCGGTCTCGACGATCTTGCCCTTTGTCATCACACAGACGCGGTCGGCGATCTTGCGCACAATGCCGAGATCATGCGTGATGAACAGGAGCGACATGCCGTATTTGGCTTTGAGTCCTGCCAGGAGTTCAAGGATTTGCGCCTGAACCGTCACATCCAAAGCCGTTGTCGGCTCGTCCGCGATGAGCAGTTCCGGTTGATTGGCGAGCGACATGGCGATCATAACCCGTTGACGCTGACCGCCGGAAAGCTGGTGCGGATAAGCATCAAGCCGCTTCTCCGGTTCACGAATGCCGACTTGGTGTAGAAGTTCAAGCGTTCGTGTGAGGGCGGCACTGTCGCTCATGCCCTGATGCAATTTGAGCACTTCGCCAATCTGCTGCGAAATGACATGCAGCGGATTGAGCGACGTCATCGGCTCTTGGAAAATCATCGTAATATCATTGCCACGCGTCTTGCGCAGCTCAGTCTCCGACTGCGAAAGCAAGTCCATACCCTTGAACAAAACCTGCCCCGACGGATGCGAGGCGGCGGGATAGGCGAGGAGTTTCATGACCGACAAAGCCGTCACAGACTTACCGGACCCGGATTCGCCGACCAGCGCCACCGTTTCGCCCATGCCAATGTCAAACGAGATATGATCGACGGCAACGCTCGTCTTGCCGCCCTGGTGGAAGGCAACGGAGAGATCGCGGACGGAGAGGAGAGGGGAGGTCATGATACGATTTGCTCAACGAGATTAACAACCGAATCGCGCGTCAGGCGCTCAACCTTGATTGAACGCGTTCCCCGTGTCAGGCCAGTGTAAAAAGGATGTCCGTGCCTGAAGTTCAAGGTATATTCGCCGGATATCCGCTCGTCGGCGGTAAAAAAAACAGCACAGCCAAAGGCAAGCGCCGTTGCCATGTGAATGGCATCAGGCAGCTTGAGCCCGGAGTAATTTGCGCGAAGCTCCGCGGCATTGAGCAGTATGTCCAGATCAACCGGGCCAACCTCCAAGACTCCGCTTGTCGTTGAATAGACACGATAGTGAGACTCAAGCTGCGCGTCCTTTCGCCGAAAAGGATGAACCATCAGCTCGGAAATTGTCAGAAGACTTGTTTTCAGAATAGGGCTGTCATTTTTGTGCTCGGCCGAAAACAGCGAAGATAGGGCAACCCGCAGAGGGGAATTCTCCTCGCTTTCCGTCAGATGTATGAACACATTCGTGTCGCAGTAAATGCTTCCCTGCGCCACCCTCAATCATCCCATTCATCGCGCAGTTCCCGAATTCGAGCCACCGCCTCTTCGATCGAGACGCCTGTACCGGTGGGGACTGGGCGATGCAGCATTCTTTTCAACGCTTCCTCGCGGGAGAGCGGCTTTTCCGCGTCAACCTCAACGGTGACATTGACAAATTCCCCTTCGACAAAAGCGCCGCGCAACTCCGGGGGCAGTTTCGATGCCGGATAATGTCTCAGCTCAACGCGTCCCATGGCAAATCTCCGTTGGCATTATTCTATTTGAACGCCTTCCTCGGGTCAAACGCATCGCGTGTTGCTTCGCCGATAAACACCAGTAGCGACAACATGATGGAGATGACGAAGAACCCGGTAAAGCCGAGCCATGGCGCTTGCAAATTGTTCTTGCCCTGCCGCAACAGTTCGCCGAGCGAGGCAGAGCCGGGCGGCAGGCCAAAGCCGAGAAAGTCGAGCGAGGTCAGCGTTGTGATCGAGCCGTTAAGGATGAAGGGCAGAAAGGTCAATGTTGCGACCATGGCGTTTGGCAAAAGATGCCGCCACATGATCGTGCCATTTGGAACGCCCAGCGAGCGGGCGGCGTTGACATATTCAAAGTTTCTGGCGCGTAGGAACTCGGCGCGGACAATGCCGACAAAGCCAACCCATGAAAACAACAGCATAATGCCAAGCAGCACCCAAAAACCCGGCGGCAAGATAGCGGCG
>JANOYJ010000524.1:0-6927 GCA_031428815.1 Phyllobacterium sp. | reverse complement strand
AGAATGGGCTGCGCGGCTCGCCCCGATGTTCGTGTCGCTCAATCGTCTCGCTGGAATTCATGACATTCAACATTTCGGCAGTCGCGCGAAGCCTTGACGCATTTCGCCCACTAAGGCATCGAAGCGGCCTTTAAGGCGTTCTCTGAGTCGCCTGTTTTCAAATTTGGGAGTTCTGGCGATGGCTGACGACGTAATGGAAGAGGGCGGTTCAACGGTTGCGGCAGGACAGCTCCGTGCCTTTGTCGAGCGCATCGAGCGTCTTGAGGAAGACAAGAAGACCGTCGCGGAAGACATCAAAGAAGTCTATGCCGAGCTAAAAGGCACCGGATTTGACACCAAGGCGGTGCGCACCATCATCCGCCTGCGCAAAAAGGATCAGGCTGAACGTCAGGAAGAAGAGACGATTTTGGATTTGTATATGAATGCGCTGGGGATGGCTTAACCTCCAACCATTTTCATTTGCCACTGGCACCCGGCCCTACAACGGCCTATATTACCCTTGGACGGTCTGCGCTTCCCGGCAGAGGCTACATATCCCCGGGGCCTTATCGATCTCTTAGGGAGCTGTCCCTGTTTCGGCCCGTGGGCTGAAGCATATGGCGCCCACCTACTCTGTAGGCACCCGGGATCGACCGCTTTCACCGGTTGGGTGGACCGTCCACTTTGAATTTGGTTTTCATCTTGTCCGACATAAAATCCCTGAAAAAACAACTCCGATTGGACGCCCTTGCGCAGCGGGATGCGCTTGATCCGGTATTCCGGATTGAGGCGAGTCTTGGCATGGCGGATATAGCTAAAACGCTTGACGTTACGCACGGAGATGTCGTTTCGGGTTTTTGGCCCATGCGCTCCGAGGTTGACGTCCGGCCTTTGATGTTTGCATTGCGCGAACAGGGTGCGCGGCTCGGGCTTCCCGCCATTCTCGACAAAACCACCATCGTTTTCCGTGAACTCGTGCGCGGAGCGGAGTTGATTGACATGGGCTTTGGCACTTTTGGACCCGGACCAGAGGCTGAAGTGCTTGATCCCAGCGTCATGCTGGTGCCGCTGGCGGCTTTTGACGGGCGCGGCCACCGGATTGGCTATGGTGCAGGCTATTATGATCGGGCGATTGCGCGGCTCATTGAGCGTGGCATGAAGCCCAAACTCATCGGCGTGGCCTTTGACTGCCAGCGCATCGAGACCGTGCCCAACGAGACGCACGACATGCCGCTCGATGCAATCCTGACGGAAAGCGGCTTGCAGCCATTTCCATTTCCAGACTAATAGGCCTCATGCGTTTTCTCTTTCTAGGTGACATGGTGGGCCGGTCGGGCCGAACAGCGGTTTGGCAGCAATTGCCGGAGCTGATTGTGGATTTGAAGCTGGATTTTGTCGTGGTGAACGGCGAAAACGCCGCCGGAGGCTTCGGCATCACTGAAGATATTTATCTCGAAACCATCAATTCGGGCGCCGACGTAGTGACCACCGGCAATCATGTCTGGGACCAACGCGAGGCTTTGGAATTTGCGCCGCGCCATGAGCGTTTTCTGCGTCCGGCCAATTATCCGAAAGGCACGCCCGGCAAGGGTTCAGGACTGTTTGTTGCCAAAAATGGTGCACGGGTGTTGGTGGCCAATATTATGGGCCGCATTTTCATGCACCCCGAACTGGATGATCCGTTTCAATGCGGCGAGAAAATTCTGGAAGCATGTCCCTTGGGGGAACAGGCCGATGCGATCATTTTTGATTTTCACGCGGAAGCCACATCCGAAAAAATGTGCTTCGGTCATTTCGTTGATGGCCGTGCCTCGCTTGTCGTTGGCACCCATACCCACCAGCCAACTGCGGATCATCAAATCCTCTCCAACGGCACCGCCTACATGACCGATTCCGGCATGTGCGGTGATTATGATTCCTCGCTCGGCATGATTAAAGACGAGCCGCTCAACCGTTTCCTGTCCAAAGTGCCGAAGGGCCGGATGGAAGCCGCGCAAGGCCCGGCAACGATTTGCGGCGTCGGCGTTGAGATTTCAGACCGGACAGGATTGGCAGAAAAGATCGCACCGCTGAGGCTTGGACCGAGGTTGGAAGAGACGGTGCCGGGGTTTTGGAAATGACGCTCGCTTAAAGCCCGTCCAAAATCATAATCGTCGGCTGGTCGGGCAGGGTTCTGAGTGAAAGCTTGATTGAATCCGAATTGGCGTAGCGCACATCGAATTTTCCGCGAACACGCTCAATAAACTGGTCGATGGTGGTCATACGGCGGTGCATGGGCAGGACGAGTGACGAATTGAGCCGTTTGACGATGTCGCTCATCCCGCCATGGCTGAGTGTAAGGCCACCGTCGACAGGCACCATGACCACGTCGAGCCTGCCGATGGCGCTATAATCGCTGTCATCGAGCACGTGGTGCAAATGGCCAAGATGCCCGATGCATAAGTCAGCCACTTCGAAGATGAAGATCGAATTGCCATCTGCCTCCATTGCTGCGCCGCTGCGAATATCGGTGCTCACATTGCGGATGAAAACATCATCGACGACCAATTGGTGGCGCGCGGGGCCGCCATTTGCGTTCCAACCTTGCAGAACATGCTCGATGCGGCTGTCTGGCGCTAAGGTGAAATGGGTTGAGTGCGCCTTGTTCATGGTGACCACGCGCGGCACGGGTGCGGCACCATGAAAGCCGGAAAAATCCGTGGCGATTCTCACGCCGGCGGGCGTTTCAATCACATAGGTGGAGTGTCCGGCATATGTAATTGTGACGTCTTCAGCGGAAGACGCAGTGCCGAAACTGAAAGCGGCTGGGATGACCACAGGCTGAAACTTATCGGGTATCGATTTTGCAATCGCCATGCATTGACTGGGGTGGACGCTTTCTTCAGCCGCATTTACTGGCCGACCGCATAGTGCGACAAGCAAAAATATACACGAGAGTAATCCACGCATGGGTGCATCCTCACTTTTCCGGCCTGTGAGCGAAGATAGACCAACTTGCCCAAGAGGCAACGCATTCACGCGCTTTTGATCTAGGCCGTCTCTGTGCTATAAACTGAGCGGGCGCGTTTGGAGGAAACAAATGAACACCAGACTGGTATTGCTCGCGGCCCTGTGCGGCCTTTCTGTCACGCCGGCATTGGCCGGACAGCAGAGTTTTTCTGCCGAAGGTGGACTGATCGAATTTTCAACGCCGTCCGGCAATATCGGCTGCACCTATGTTCCGGCAGGTGGCACGGATGTGTACGAGCCGAAATTTGGCGGGCCGGAATTGCAGTGCGATCGGATCGAGCCGGCCTATTTGCGGTTCTTTCTCTACAAGACGGGCAAAGCCGTGAAGTTTACCAATGTCGGCGACGCCAGCTGCTGCTCGGCGAACAATGTCCTTCAATATGGCAATACATGGAAGAAGGGCGCGTTTACCTGCATATCAGAGCGAACAGGCCTCACCTGCACGCGCGGAGACGGGCACGGATTCTTTATCTCAAAGGCGAAGACCAAGGTTTATTAGGACGTCATTTCACGCCAGCGTCGTTTCATCGCCTCATAGTCCGACGGCTGGCCCTCATATGTTAATTCGCCCGCTGGAAGTGTCACCCATTTCTGCTTTGAGCCGGTCCAAATATGTCCCGCCGGTTTGAACCATGATGTGTCATCAAGACTTCCTGCCTTGATATTGATCTCCGCGCCGTAGGTGTCGCGTCGATGAAACAGCCGGGAACCGCAGGCGGGGCAATAGTCGCAGTTCAGAACATGGCCGCTACATGATTGGCGTGAGTATCGAGCGGTCACACCCATGATTTCCAAGTCGTCGGCAGCAATGCGCATGGATTGGCCAAAAGCGGAGGAGGATTGCTTCTGACACTCAGTGCAATGGCAAATGTAAAATACCGAAGGTGGGTTTCTCAACGCATATCGAACTTTGCCACATTGGCACCCGCCTTTTACGGGAAATTTCGGCAGGCTGACCTTTTTCATCATCTGGCTCCGGCTGGACGGCGCGAATTGATTTGCCTATAGAAGCGCCATTCCAAAAGGTTTTCTATCGGGAGCAGCCATGGCTGGCCATTCACAATTCAAGAATATCATGCACCGCAAGGGCCGTCAGGACGCGGTGCGCTCGAAAATGTTTTCCAAACTCGGGCGTGAGCTGACCGTTGCCGCCAAGATGGGCGTTCCGGATCCGGACATGAACCCACGCCTGCGTCTTGCCATTCAAGCGGCAAAAGCCGTGTCGATGCCCAAGGACAATATCGCCCGCGCCATCAACAAGGCGGCAGCGACCGACACTGAGAATTATGACGAAGTGCGCTATGAAGGTTATGGCCCGGGTGGCGTTGCTGTCATTGTTGAAGCCTTGACCGATAATCGCAACCGCACAGCATCAAACGTCCGCGCCGCCTTCACCAAGGCTGGCGGGGCGTTGGGCGAAACCGGTTCGGTCGCCTTCATGTGGGACCGCGTTGGCGAAATCACCTATGCTTTGAAAGCCGGAACGGCAGACGCTGTTATGGAAGCCGCAATCATGGCGGGGGCGGATGATGTTTCGTCCGACGAAGAAGGTCATTACATCATTTGCGCGTTTGAAGCAGTCAACGATGTGTCGAAGGCGTTGGAAGAGGCGCTCGGCGAAGCAGAGACCGTGAAGATCATCTGGCAACCGCAAAACAACATTCCGGTTGATGAAGACCGTGCCCAATCTCTGATGCGGTTGGTTTCAGTTCTCGAAGACGATGATGATGTGCAAAACGTCTACGTCAATTTCGAGGTCGATGACGAGACCATGGCCAAGCTGTCAGCGGCCTGATCTTGAGTGCGCCGGAAAATGAAATCCGCAACCGTTCGACAGAAATTCTGTCGGATGATTGGGCGGTTTTAACCAAGCATACATTTGAGTTGATGCGCCGCGACGGGACATGGGAGCGCCAAGTGCGGCAGACCTATGACCGGGGGCATGCGGCGGTCATCCTGCCGTTTGATCCCGCGCGCGGGACGGTGCTTCTTGTGCGCCAGTTCCGGCTGCCCGCATTTCTCCAAGGGCACAAGGAGCCGCTAATCGAAGCCTGCGCGGGCCTGTTGGATGATAATGACCCCGAGACCTGTATCCGCTTGGAAACCGAGCAGGAGCTTGGCTATACGCTCGGCGCGGTGCGCAAAATCTACGACATCTATATGAGCCCCGGCAGCGTCACGGAACGCCTGTCGTTTTTCGTCGCAGAATATTCACCCGATGATCGTGTTTCTGATGGTGGCGGCGATCCAAACGAAGGCGAGGACATAGAAGTCCTTGAAATGCCGCTCGGTGATGCGATGGCGCTGGTAGAGAGCGGCGGGATCATTGATGCGAAGACCGTGATGCTGATTCAGTATGCAATTTTGAAAAACCTCACTCATCGTTGATTTACACGCTGTGAATGCCTACATTCATCGTCAATCAACGATGAACTGAAAAGGCCGGTGTTTTGAACAAATTAGTGACGGGCCTGAACGAGACGTGCCTCTGCGTCGTGCTTCGCCCTGGCGAGATCGGCGCGTCATTTCTTGATATGGCCGGGTCGCTCCTGCCTGACGACGTTGAAAAGACCCATCCGCATTTGTTTGCCCATACGCCTGTCTATGTTAGCGAAGCCGACTTGAAGGCGATGCTGTCATTGGTGGGGGCGATGGAGCGGATTGCCGCGCTGCCGGGATGGCTCGGCGATGCCGACGTCTCAAAACATCCCCTGGCACCGAAAGTCCATGGCGTCTTCATGGGCTATGACTTCCACATGACCGGTAAGGGGCCGCGACTTATTGAGATCAATACTAATGCCGGTGGCGCATTTCTCAACCTGTTTGCCTCCAAACAGTTTCGCGCCTGTTGCGATATGCTCGATATGTCGAAATTCGTTGAACCCAAAAATGCCGAACGCAAAATTGCTGATATGTTTTTGGCCGAATGGGCGGCGTCGGGGCGCACGGGCAGGCCGGGACTGATTGCCATTGTCGATCATAAGCCAAAAGAGCAGTTCCTCTATCCGGAGTTTCTCTTGGCCGCGAAGCTGCTGAATGACCATGGTTTGGCGACAGTGGTGGCCGCGCCGGAAGAGCTGGCGTTTGAGAATGGCGCTCTGCATTTTGAGGGCAGGCAGGTAGATTTGATCTATAACCGGCTGACGGATTTTGCTTTGTCAGAACATGACGATATTCGCCAAGCGTGGGTCACTGGCAATGCCGTTCTAACGCCGGACCCGGAAGCACATCGCCGCTTTGCGGATAAGCGCAATCTGGTGAAGCTGTCCGATCCGGTCTTTTTGCGCGGGATTGGTGTCGATGAACAGGACATAGCTGTTGTCAGCAATCTGGTGCCAAAGGCCATGCTCGTGACCAGTGAGAATGCAGACACGCTCTGGACGAACCGCAAACGCTATTATTTCAAACCAGTGACCGGCTTCGGCAGCAAAGCCGTCTATCGCGGCGAGAAGCTGACGCGCAAGACTTGGGACTTTATCACGGCCCAGGATTACGTGGCGCAGGAGCTTGCCAGCCCATCACATCGAATTGTTAGGGCGGAAGGCGCGACCGGTTTGCGGAAATTCGATGTGCGACTCTATACCTATCGCGACCAGCTCCTCGCCGCTGCCGCGCGGCTCTATGAGGGTCAAACGACGAATTTCAGAACGCCGGGTGGAGGATTTGCACCGCTGACGACGCTGTAGAGCCAGAGATAGAATTGAAAATTGCAACAAAAAACCCGCCGAAGCGGGTCTTCCGAAATTGGTATCCGAAGCCGATTAGCCGCCCAGACCGCCGAAACGGTTCTTGAACTTGGCGACGCGGCCGCCGCGATCAAGTTGCGTGCCTGAACCGCCGGTCCATGCCGGATGGGTGCGTGGATCGATGTCAAGGTTCAGCGTTGTGCCTTCCTTGCCATAGGTCGAGCGGGTCATATATTCGGTGCCATCGGTCATG
>JANOYJ010000523.1:0-3308 GCA_031428815.1 Phyllobacterium sp. | reverse complement strand
CATGGCGATCATGAAGAAGACGAACGAGACCTTCAGCACGAACCAGATGACACCCGGCACCCAAGTGAATGGTGCGAAGTCAAACGGGGGTAACCAACCGCCCAAGAACAAAATCGTCGTCAACGCGCACATTAAGACTATGGCGACATATTCGCCAAGGAAGAACAGGAGGAACGGCGTCGAGGAATATTCGATCATATGACCGGCGACGAGTTCGGATTCGGCTTCCACCAGATCAAACGGCGGACGGTTGGTTTCCGCCAGAGCCGAGATGAAGAAGATGACAAACATCGGGAACAGCGACAGCCAATGCCAATCGAGCATGGTGTTAGGCAGGCCCAAGCGCGTGCCGAGACCGTCTCGCTGGGAGAGAACAATGTCGGTAAGGTTGAGCGAACCGACACAGAGCAAAACCGTGATGATGACAAAGCCGATGGAGACTTCATAGGACACCATTTGCGCCGCCGAGCGCAGCGCACCGAGGAACGGATATTTCGAGTTCGATGCCCAGCCGCCCATGATAACGCCATAGACTTCGAGCGAGGAAATCGCGAACACGTAGAGGATGCCGACATTAACATTGGCGACCGCCCAACCCTCGTTGACCGGGATCACCGCCCAAGCCGCCATCGACAGCACCGCCGCGACCAGAGGCGCGAGCAGGAAAACGCCCTTATTGGCACCGGAGGGAATGATCGGCTCTTTGACGACGAATTTTAAGAGGTCGGCAAAGGATTGTAAGAGACCGAACGGGCCGACAACATTAGGACCACGGCGCATTTGCACGGCGGCCCAGATTTTACGGTCAGCCAAAAGAATGAAGGCGACGAAAATCAGGAGGGCAACGAGCGTCACCGCTGATTTCAAGAGGATAATCAGCCCGGGCAGAACATAGAAATCGATAAAGCCATCCATGGTTTTACTCTGCCGCCTGTTTGAAGCCGCCTAAAGCCAGCGCGGAACATTCAGCCATAACGGCTGAGGCGCGGGCAATCGGGTTGGTGAGATAGAAGTCTTTGACAGCGGATTTGAACGGCGCTTTGCCGATCTGGCCGCCGAGCTTTGCGGCGTTGGCTACATCTGCCGTCGATCCAGCTTTCACGCCGTCAATGTCGGCGAAATGCGGGAATTCAGCGTAGAGTTTGGCACGTAGCGCGTTGAGTGAATCGAACGGCAGGCGCTGATCCAATACATCGGAGAGAGCGCGAAGGATCGCCCAGTCTTCCTTGGCATCGCCCGGCGCGAATCCGGCGCGATTGGTCATCTGCACGCGGCCTTCGGTGTTGACAAAAATACCGGATTTTTCAGTGTAGGCTGCGCCCGGCAGGATGACATCGGCGCGGTGTGCGCCCTCATCACCATGGGTGCCGATATAGACTGTGAACGCGCCGCCGATTTTTGCAGTGTCAAACTCATCCGCGCCCAACAAGAACAGCACGTCCATATCGCCCATCATACTTGAAGCCGACTTGCCGCCCTTGCCCGGCACGAAGCCGAGATCAAGACCGCCAACACGCGAGGCTGCTGTGTGGAGCACGGCGAAACCGTTCCACTCATCGGTCACCGCATTAACGCTGGTCGCCAGTTTCGCCGCAAGGCCAAGAATGGCTGCGCCATCGGAGCCGGTCAAAGCGCCCTGCCCGATAATAATCAGCGGCTTCTTCGCTGCTTTGAGCCTCTTGAAGAATTTGCCATTGCCGGCCGCAATATCAGCCAGCGTTTCCGTGCCCGCGCCGAGCAGTTCATAGTCATAGCGCAGTTCGCCGCCCTCGCCGATCACGCCAATGGGCATGCCGTTGGCGCGCCACGTCTTGCGGATGCGGGCGTTCAAGACGGCGGCTTCAAAACGTGGATTTGAGCCGATGATGAGCAGTGCATCGGCTTCTTCGATGCGCTCAATACCGGGGTTGAATATGTAAGAGCCACGGCCCAGCGACGGATCAAGCGCTGTGCCGTCTTGGCGGCAATCGATATTTTCCGAACCAAGTTCACCCATCAATGTTTTCAGCGCGAACATTTCCTCAACGGAAGCCAAGTCACCGGCAATCGCCCCGATCTTGTCGCCACTGGTTTTCGCAACAGCCGTAGCAATCGCATCAAAGGCTTCCGGCCAAGTGGCGGGCTTCAGGCTATTGCCCTGACGCACATAAGGCCGGTCAAGGCGCTGGGTCTTCAACCCATCCCAGATGAAGCGGGTCTTGTCGGAAATCCATTCCTCGTTCACCGCTTCATTGATGCGCGGAAGGATGCGCATGACTTCGCGGCCGCGCGTATCGACACGGATGGCAGAGCCGAGGGCATCCATAACGTCGATCGATTCGGTTTTGTTTAGTTCCCATGGCCGGAACTCGAAGCGGTTGGGTTTAGACGTCAAGGCTCCTACCGGGCAAAGATCAATAACGTTTCCCTGCAACTCTGAACTCATAGCCTGTTCAAGATAGGTGGTAATTTCCGCGTCTTCACCGCGACCGAGCAGACCAAGCTCCGTAATGCCGGCGACCTCGGTCGTGAACCGGACACAGCGTGTGCAATGGATGCAGCGGTTCATGACCGTTTTGACCAGCGGCCCGACATACTTGTTTTCAACGGCGCGTTTGTTCTCATGAAAGCGGGTGGAATCGCCGCCGAACGCCATGGCCTGATCTTGCAAATCGCATTCGCCGGCTTGGTCGCAAATCGGGCAATCAAGCGGATGGTTGATAAGGAGAAACTCCATCACCCCTTCGCGCGCTTTTTTGACCATCGGCGTATTGGTAAACATTTCAGGCAGTTCGCCGTTCGGGCCGGGGCGCAAATCGCGCACGCCCATGGCGCAGGAGGCCGCCGGCTTTGGCGGTCCGCCTTTGACTTCAACCAAACACATGCGGCAATTGCCAGCGACCGACAGACGCTCATGGAAACAAAAGCGTGGCACTTCGGCGCCCGCCGCTTCCGCTGCCTGAAGGAGCGTGTAGTGGTCGGGAACCTCTACTTCTTTGCCGTCTACTTTGAGCTTAGCCATGTCCTGCCCTTACCCGCACTTCGCCTGCTGCCATAACTTCACATGGGGTAAATGTCCCCAAGTGAAGGCATGGTCGCTGTTGCCGTGTTTGTTCAAATATTCAAGTCGTGTCCTGGCCTCATCCACGGTCGGCACATGGCCTTCCTCGACGTTCCACATGACAAAATTTTCCATCTTCGCCGCCGAAAACCATTCGGCCCGCTTGGCATAGATCTGCTTATGCGCCGTATTCCAAACGAAATGCTCAAGCGCGTGTGCATCGCGCCAGAGGCTCAGGTTGACAATGACCATCGGGTCGTCAAAGGCG
>JANOYJ010000522.1:0-7780 GCA_031428815.1 Phyllobacterium sp. | reverse complement strand
CGGTTTGTGTCGAGTTGCAGCCGGTCCAGCATGGAGGGCGCGAGTTTGGCTTCCCCACCCAGCGCCATGTCGAGCGCATTGGCTGTCAAAATAGCATCGGTCTGCGCCGTCATCGCCTGCGCCATGCCGGTCAAGGCGGCGAATTTGCGTTCGGCGCTGGCAATGGCGAGTGCCTGCGCCGCGGACTTTGCGGCGCGGCCCATATCGCGCATCAGCGTTTCGACATTTAATTTTTCAACCGGGTTCAGCATGGAATAACTCAGCTTGATGGGGCGCTCACCACCAAATCATCACGGTGGATCATGGCGGCACGGGCTTCATAGCCCAAAATGTCCGGAATGTCGGCAGTTTTCTTACCAGCGATTTTTAACGCGTCCGGCGCGTCATAGGCGATCAAACCTCGCGCCACTTCGCGCCCATTGGGCCCGATGACGGCGACAGTGTCGCCGCGCTCGAAATTGCCAGCGACATGTTTGACGCCCGCCGCCAAGAGCGATTTTCCGGAGAGGAGCGCCGTCAAGGCACCGGCATCGACGGTCAAGCGTCCGGCGGGTTCCAGATTGCCGGCGATCCACTTTTTGTAAGCACTGACCGGATTGGCGCTGGGCTTGAACAGCGTTGAACGCTCACCCTTATCCACTGCCGCCAATGGGTTCAGCCGGGCACCCGACGCGATTATCATCGTTGTGCCGGCGGCATTGGCGATCTTGCCGGCGTCGAGCTTGGTCTTCATGCCGCCGCGCGAAATTTCAGATGCCGCAGCGCCCGCCATGGCTTCGATTTCCGGTGTGATTTTTTCGACGATGGCAAAGTGCTTTGCTTGCGGCTCAAGATGTGGCGGGGCCGAGTAGAGGCCGTCAATGTCGGAGAGGAGAATGAGCAGGTCCGCGCCCATCATGGTGGCGACGCGGGCGGCGAGACGGTCATTGTCGCCATAACGGATCTCGCTGGTGGCCACCGTATCATTTTCGTTGATGATCGGAATGCTTTTGAGGCGCAGCAGCGTATCAATTGTGGCGCGGGCATTGAGATAGCGGCGGCGCTCTTCGGTGTCACCGAGAGTCAAGAGAATTTGGCTTGAGGTCAGTCCATGTGTGCCGAGCACTTCATCATAGGCACGGGCCAGCGCGATCTGGCCAACGGCGGCAGCCGCTTGGCTCTCTTCCAGTTTCAACGCGCCCTTGGGTAGTTTCAATACGGTGCGACCGAGCGCAATGGCACCGGACGAGACGACCAATATTTCCACGCCAGCCTTGGCAAGCGCGGCGAGATCATCGCCGAGGCTGTCCAGCCAAGCGCGTTTCAGTCCCTCGGCGCGGTCCACCAACAGAGCGGAGCCGATTTTGACAACAATGCGCCGGTAAGATTTGAGCGGTTTCGATGACGCCACTTCACGTGTTCCAGCGCTGGTCGGGCTCGACGGGAGCCTCGCCTTTTTCATCGTTCTCAATCGCGTGAGCCAACTTGAATAAAGCCGCATCCAGTCCTTGGCGCGAGACAGCGGACAGGGCGAGTGGTGTCTTCTTTGCGGCCTTTTTCAATGCGGCGAGTTTAGCGTCGCGCGTCTCCTCGTCCACCGTGTCAATCTGGCTGAGCGCGACGATTTCCAGCTTATCAGCGAGCTTCTTTGAATAGGCTTTGAGTTCTTTACGCACGGTCTTGTAAGCCTTGGCGACGTCCTCTTCCTGCGCAGAGACCAGATGCAAGAGCACACGGTTGCGCTCGACATGGCCGAGGAACCGGTCGCCCAGCCCGACGCCTTCATGTGCGCCTTCGATCAGGCCCGGAATATCGGCGATGACGAATTCGCGGCCATTGACCGAAGCAACGCCGAGATTGGGGTGCAGCGTGGTGAACGGATAATTGGCGATCTTCGGCCGGGCGGCGGTGACGGAGGCGAGGAAGGTGGATTTGCCCGCATTGGGATGCCCGACCAGACCGGCGTCGGCGATGAGTTTCAGCCGCAGCCAGATTGTGCGCTCAATGCCTTCAAGGCCGGGATTTGCATGGCTCGGCGCTTGATTGGTCGAGGACTTGAAGCGCGCATTGCCGAAGCCGCCATTGCCGCCCTGCGCCAGCTTGAAGCGCTGCCCGAAATGCGTCAGATCGCAGATCATCGTCTCATTGTCTTCTTCATAGACCTGCGTTCCCGCCGGCACTTTCAAGACGACGTCTTCCGAGTTCGCGCCGGTGCGGTTGCGCCCCATGCCGTGTACGCCGGTTGCGGCCTTGAAATGCTGCTGGAAGCGATAGTCGATCAGCGTGTTGAGGCCGTTGACCGCCTCGACCCAGATCGAGCCGCCGCGCCCGCCATCGCCGCCATCCGGCCCGCCAAACTCAATGAATTTCTCCCGGCGAAACGACACCGACCCCGCCCCGCCATCGCCGGAGCGGATATAGATTTTCGCTTGATCGAGAAATTTCATCGCAGTGCCTCAAATTGGAATGGAGGCCATACAACAAAAGCGCTTAGGCGCAAACTCTACCGCTCAAAATCAACCTTTACCCGGGCCACCGGGATGCCGAGTTTGGTGACCAATGCGCGGTTCTTGATCGACTTGCCGTCTGCGGACAGCGTCATCGTGTCAAAAAAGCGCACGATGTTTTTACCCGGACCTTCATCGAGATCGACGAGATAGGTGAATTTGGCGCTGTTGCCTGTGATGCGTACGGTCGTCGTTCCGACTACGTCTTCGCGGGTGCCGGAATAAAGGCCGGGGGCTTTTTTGGTAAATTTCCATGTTTTCCGTGCCTTCTCGCCGTCCGTGTAGACGAAGTCTTCAACTAGGGTCAGAAGTTGGCCATTGAACTTGCCGTGAAGGCGCACGGCGAAGGTTCGTTTGACACCGTTGATGGCGCTGAATGAGCCGACGGCGCGGGTCGTTCCTTGGAAATACCCTTCAAGGGTAAAATCGGAAGCTGAGGCAGCGGCAGGCGCGGCGAGGGTTAAAAGTGATCCGAGGCAAAGACGAAACATGGAGGGGCCTTTCGTAAGAATGATGTCACACCATCTTACGTGTCCCGCGCCAATCAGATTGCCCAGCGCCTACTGGCAGAACTTCGAATTGCCCGTCTTGCCGCGCGGTTCGATGTCGAGGTGGATGTGGTTCGCATGGGAGGGATCGGAACCCGGTCCCAAGACCGTGTTGAGCGCCTCGCAGGCGGCTTTGCGGAAATCTGCGAGAAATGTCACCGTCACAGCGCCATCCGGCTTCTCGACGATGATCTTCTGCCCGCCCGACAGTTCCATTCTCATAATGTCCACGGCATTGCCCTGACCATGGCTGGAAACCTTCGCCCCCGCCTTCCTGTTACGCGGGCGGCATTCATAGCCCGGACCGGTGGAAAGTGAGCCGAGCGGCTTGGCATAGGCGCTGAGTGCCATGGGGGAACCGATGTCCATCGAAAACCGCGCCAAGCGCTCGGCCATGGCGCAGGAGAGGAGTGGGCGGTCTGGAAATTGCACGGTTTGTTTGGGGTTCGTGATCGAGATCAGCACGACCGGCTCTTTGATGATACAGGCGGCGTAGGGCTGGGCGGGTAGGGCAGCGGAATATTCGGTTTTAATGCCGATAAGGGCGAGGCGGCTGCTGCAATCGGGCGGTGAGGCGGCTTGGCCTGGCGGCGGTGAGAAAAGTACCGCCGTGAGAAGCCCTATTGAAATGATTTGATGTCGGACAATGGTCATTTGGCTCGTTTTCTTTGTTTCTGACTGGCGGCAATTGCAGCCGACATAATTGGCCCGGATTTGTGTAACCCTTCCCCGAACAGCAACGTCTCATAATCCCGTGCGCCGTGCAGGACATGCAGCACTTCAACGTCAGCATCGGCAATTCGATAGAAAATTAGGTAATTGCCGTGAACCCGGCGGCGGATACCCTTGTCTTCGTATCCTGGCAGCAAGGGGAATGATCTGGGCGACTGCCCCAAAGATTCGCAGCTTTCGTGGAGTTCATCGACAAAAGTTCCCGCGCGGGTTGGGCTGTCCTGCATGATGGCCCTACCGATATTCAGCATGTCGTCCCATGCCGATTCGGTAATTGTCACATTCAATTTGGAGCGCTCTGCGCGGGCAATCCAAGCTCCTCACGCAGTCGCTCAAAGGCGGTCTTCAGCGGAATGATCCGGCCAGCCTCGGCGTCTGCCAGCCCTCTCGACAGCGCCGCATCCAGGTTTTTGAGTTTCTCGGCACGGTCCTGTTCGCGCCGGTAGCGCTCGCGCAAAAGATCACGAATATATTCGCTGCTGGTGGCGAAAGCGCCGCGTTTGACTTCTTCGCGGACAAAATTTTCCAGTTCAGGCGTCAAGGTCAGGGTCATTTGGCCGGCGGGTTTCATCGGAGGGGCTCCTTACTTTGAGTTATGCCAAAAGTGTAATAAAGTGTCCAGCACTTTCTCGCTTGCCTTTCACCGCCAGCTCTTCAAACTCGCCCAAACCCTTCTCTCCAACGTGAAATGCTCCGCCGAAAACTGCCCCACCGCAATTGAGTTCAGCAGGCCGATGCCGGTAAACTGAAAACCGCATTTTTCGATCACTCTTCGGGAGGGGCGGTTGGAGACGCGGCACCGGGTATGGAGGCGCTCGATGGTGAAAGTTTCAAACGCGAGATCGACCAAGGCATGCGCGGCTTCCGTGGCGTAGCCGCGTCCCCAGTGTGGTTCGCCGAGCCAGAAGCCGAGTTGGAGCTGGCCGCTGCGATCAGTGGAGAGACCCGCGCAGCCGAGGAAGGCGGCGGCTTGTTTGGCGGTGACGGCGAAGATGCAGCCGGTGCGGTCGGGTTCGGCGGTGTGGCAGATGAAGGTCTCGGCGTCGCCTTGCGTATAGGGATGCGGCATGCCGGTCATCATGCTTGCTACTTTGATGTTGTTGGCGAGCGCCGCGAGATGCACGGCGTCGGACCGTTCCGGTGCGCGCAGTATAAGGCGTTCGGTAGTCAGGACCGGACAATTTGTCCGGCCCTGACTTTGGTGCGTATCGTCTTCTCTCGCGGCAATCATTTTGGGTTCCTCTTGCGTCTTGTTTTCTCCCCCTTGCGGGGTGGGGTTAGGGGTGGGGGTGGTTCGGGAAGTGCTGCGCTTGCAGAATATTGCCGCGGGACCTTTTCTTCATCTCAGCACCTTCCTCGCCACCCCCACCCCGCAAGGGGGAGGGGAACGCGCCCAGTGAATGGCCTGCTGCGACAAAATCGCGGCGGGTCAGCTCGGTCTTGAAATCCTCGACCATTTCACTGCGGGCGTTGGACCAGAGCGCGCCATTGCCCGTGAGCTTGAAGCCAAGCTTTTTCTGGACGTTGAGCGAGGCGGTGTTTTCCTTGAATACGGCTGAGGCAATACGATCCACGTCACGGGTGCGAAAAACATGTGACAAGACCGCCGCGCCCGCCTCGGTGGCAAAACCTTTGCCCCAAGCGGGTTCAGCCAGCCAATAGCCGAATTCGGGGACACCGCTGTCAAAGCCTTCCAGCGACATGACCCCGATCAGGCGCTCGCGGTGAATCGTGAAGGTCAGGTCCTGCCCGGCGTCGATGCTTCTGGAGACATGGCTGATCCAGTCCTCGGCATCTTTACGAAAGTAAGGATGCGGGACGCGGGCGAGCATGCGCGAGACATTTTTGTTGCCGATGAACTCAGCAATGTCGTCAATATCCACCTCGAGCGGAGGCCGGAGCGTGAGCCGCTTGGTGACCAGAATGTCCATGACGTCCTCCAGAAGCGAAAAAGGGAAAGATGGCGGCCCATCTTTCCCTTTTTTGATCTCTGGAGTTTCCAGACACCGGGTCCAATGGGACGCCGGTGTTTGAAAAAACTACCGGCTTATTCTGCGGCCTCCGCTTTCGGCATGACCGAAACGTAGGAGCGGTTGTTGGCTTTGGTGTTGAACACAACGGTGCCAGCAACAGTCGCGAAAATGGTGTGATCTTTACCAAGACCAACGCCAGTTCCGGGATGCCAGGTGGTGCCGCGTTGACGAATGATGATGTTGCCGGAAACGACCGACTGGCCGCCCGACTTCTTCAAACCGAGACGTTGGGATTGTGAATCGCGACCGTTGCGCGATGAACCGCCAGCTTTTTTATGTGCCATGGGAGTTCTCCTCTAACTTATTCGGCTGCGGGAGCAGCGATTTCGGCTTTCGCCTTCGCTACCCGTACGGGTTTGACTTCGGCCTTGCCGGATGGCTTTTCGCCTGCTGTCAGGATTTCCGAGATCCGGATCGTTGTCAAATGCTGACGATGACCACGGGTACGCTTGGAATTCTGGCGGCGGCGCTTTTTAAATGCAATGACCTTGGCAGCGCGGCCCTGTTCAACGACATGAGCCGTGACCAGAGCGCCAGCAACAGTCGGCGCACCAACCACTGCATCGGCACCAACACCTACCATCAGCACTTCATTAAATTGCACGACGTCACCGGCATTGCCGATAACTTTCTCGACCTTTAGAAGGTCGTTGGCGGCGACGCGATACTGCTTGCCGCCGGTTTTGATGACTGCGAACATTTTTTTCCCTTTCGGTTGTTCGGTCGGCTCGTTAAAGGCGCGAGCGCCCTTGGCCGTCTTTTTAGTCAGTCTATGACCGGGTTGATAAAATACTTAAGGCGCGGAAACCCCACGCCAAAGCACGGGTTCAATAGGTGAAGGGTCTTCTTTAGTCAACCCGTAATAGATTGCCTTCAAGACGGGGATAGAATTGTGAATAGATATGGGCTTGTCAGGGGATGATGCCAAGGATAAAACCCGCGCGCTTGACTAGCAGTCCCTTCAGGAGAGGTGGCAGAGTGGTCGAATGCACCGCACTCGAAATGCGGCATGCTCGCAAGGGCATCGGGGGTTCAAATCCCTCCCTCTCCGCCAGATTTGCACGAATTTTTACCACGCAAAAGACGTTCTTACCTCTATTATATATTCCATTACGCGCATGTTGTGTTTGCGACTGCGCTCGCGGATCAATTGAAGATAGTTCGCTCGCGTTCGACGATCTCCGCGATGAAATGTGTCACTGCCGTGATACGGCGCAAGGTGCGCATGCTCTCGTGATAAACGATGAAATAGGCGCGGGACAGGTTCTTTTGCGGCAGAACCTGCACAAGTTCCGGGTGCGAGCGGGCGATAAAGCGGTGCAGGATACCAATGCCCGCGCCGGAGCGCACGGCTTCCAGTTGACCGAGTGCGCTGGAAACTGAGAAGTTCGGGCGGGCGCTGCCGAAGAGTTCGGGACCATAGTTGAGCGATTGCGTGGCGACCAAGTCTTCGACATAGCCAATGAGGTTATGCGCGGTGAGCTCGGCCTCGGTTCGGGGCGTGCCTTTGGCGTCGAGATAGGATTTCGACGCATAGAGGCCGAGCGTGTAATCGACGAGCCGCGCCGCGACCAAGCGGCCATGGTCGGGGCGCTCGACCGTGACGGC
The DNA here is from genome assembly GCA_031428815.1 of Phyllobacterium sp. GTDB lineage: Bacteria > Pseudomonadota > Alphaproteobacteria > Rhizobiales > Rhizobiaceae > JANOYJ01. The sequence continues at coordinate 373 of JANOYJ010000522.1, read as the reverse complement.
GACATCGGCTTCGCGTCGCGAAAGCGAGAAAGAACGCGGGACAGGGACCAGTTCGATAGTGAGATCCGGGTGACGGTTGGTGAGTTCGCCCAAGCGCGGTGCGAGGAAGGCGACGCCGAATCCGTCCGGCGCACCGATACGCACGGTGCCGGAGATCGAGATCGACGCATCGCCGACGGTTGCGCGGGCACTGAGCATTTCGGCCTCCATTCGCTCAGCGGCCAAAAGAAACTCCTCACCCACTCTCGTGAGTTCTGTGCCGGAGGGTCGGCGTAAGAGGAGTTGGGTGCGCAGTTCGGTTTCCAACGCGGTCAGGCGGCGGGCGACGGTGGCATGGTTCAGCCCCAAACGCCGCGCCGCGCCAAGGATTTGG
>JANOYJ010000521.1:0-8440 GCA_031428815.1 Phyllobacterium sp. | reverse complement strand
CCAGCGGGGCGCACGTATTGCCCGCTATATTGGCGGCACACATGCCAACGCTAATTTTCCTGTGATGCGCCGGGAGTACACCACCTCAATAACGGCGGCGGATATTGTTGCACTTTTTCAGGAAATCCGGACCGCCCATCCAAAACTTGATGCTGTGCTCCTCACGCGCCAGCTAATGAGCCTCATTGATGTTGCCAACCCGATGCTTGCGCTCCGGACGATAGAGAGCCCCAATCTTGCTCTGTCTTTTGTGATAACCTCCGACTTTGAAACGCTGATTAAAGACCGCAGCGGCGCGCGTAAATTGAAAAAAATGCGCCAGCAGGGACGGCGTATGGACGAGCGCGGTGGATGGAAATGTGTCGTCGCTCACGATGACGCTTCGGTGGACGCAATTCTTGACAGCTTTTTTGTCATGAAGGCCAAACGCTTTGAAGAGTTTGGGCTGAAAGACACCTTCAAGGCCTCAAAGATCAGGGACTTTTTCAAGACACTCTTTCGCCTCGCCGCCCAATCGCCTCACCCGATTTTTCAACTCGATGCTTTGGATGTCGGCGGCGAGATATTGGCCGTTGCCGGAAGCTCGATCCGCCATCGCCGCAATATTGTCGAATTCGGTGCTGTGCGTGCCCATGAGCCGACGTTAAGCCCAGGTGACTTCTTATTTCACCAGATGATAAAGAAAGCCGTCGACAATGAATATACCGCTTTCGATTTTGGTGTCGGCGACGAGGCCTACAAGCGCGCTTGGTGTGATATTGAGACACGTCACGCCGACAGCATGATCGGGTTCACCTTGCGTGGAAACATCTATATCACGCTATTTCGATGGATAAGTGTGGCGAAGCTGACAATTAAGCGAAATCAGTTCTTGACCGCCCAATTGAAAGAATGGCGCATGCGCAATGCGCCCAAGGTCGATACGGCTTCGTCCGACTAATCAACCCAAACGGCTGCCAGCGTTCCTTTGCGTCTCTGACTGCTGCAAGAGTTTACTATCTTGTATCGCCATATTGAAAGGCCAGCGCACTTTCCCGAAATCGTTCAGGCGGATTTGCGAGCAGGTTGCGGTGGGTTTGGCATGGTACCGATGGGCGTCACCAGAAGGATATCCTCGTAGCCCGCGTCCTGAAGCGCTGAAGCGCTTCTCACGATGCTCGGGTCTTGCGGATCAATCACACTCATGATGATTTCGGCACCCGGCGTTACAAGACGGGCAATGCCTTTTGCATTGGCAGGACCACATTCAACGATGACGATGTCATAAGCCGTTGTGAGCGCATTCAAGATGATCGGCAGACGTTCCACTGCGCGCATGGCCAGTGTGGGATCTGCGGTGCCGTTGGGAATGACGTGAGCATTTGAATAGGGGTCTGATTGGATCACATCGCGAAACTGGGCTTTAGACGCCAAAAGGTTGGTGATGCCTGGAAGAGCAAGTCCGTCAATCATGGGACCGGATGCTGATCCAGACGATGTGAGATCCAGCAGAATGGACCGCAAACCCCGATCAGCTAGCTCCCGGGCGATAAGCACAGAAGAGGCCGCCCCCTCATCACCTTCCGGTGAAACGATGATGGCGAGCGAAGCGCCCTTCTCAACCAAACGATCACAGAGGGCCGTGACAGTGTGCTCTGGATCGACGACGGGTGCAGGAGGCGCGGCGAGCGACGGTGACATCAAACTCGTGTTACCTCGCGTGGTGTTTGCTGCGTCGAGGGTCGTTTTGTCTGCGATCGCAGAATTTTCAGCGAGGGGTGCGGGTTGCGGCATCGCCAGATTAGTTGCTGGCTCCAGATCAGCACTCGTACGGTTTACCGGCTTGAGGGCGCGCCCCGAAAACAATTCGCGCATCAGCGTTACCAGCGACAAAATTAGAAGAGCGCCGGCAAAGCCCGCACCGACAATGGGTATCTTTTTCGGAAAGTATGGCTCGCTTGGCTGTACGGCGAGCGAAAATATTCTTGCGTCAGATGGTTGATAGTTCCCTTCGTTGCGGGAGGTCGCCTCCCGGTAACGGGTCAAGTAGGATTCCAGAAGATCGCGCTGGGAATTTGCTTCGCGTTCCAGCTCCCGCAGGCCCACTTCCTCTTCGCCGACCCGCGACGACTCGGCTTTGAGGCCGTTCAATTCACGGAGTAATTCCTTTTCACGAAGGTCAGCAGTCTTGGTATCGGTATTGAGACTATCAAGAATATTGCGTGCTTCATTGGCGATCTGCGTCTGCAAGTTTGTCAGTTGCGAGCGCAATGCTTTGATCTGTGGATGACCGTCGAGCATCGTCGTCGACAAATCTGCAATTTCGGACTTCAGCTGTATCTGCCGTTCACGCAGCCGTTGAATGAGATTGGACGATATAATATCCGGCAAGGTGTCAATCGACGCACCACCCTCTAGCGCAGAGCGAACGCTCGCAGCTTTGGCTTGGGCATTGGCGCGATTGGCGCGAACACGCGATAACTCGGTTGACAGCTCAGATAGTTGTTGAGTGGCCAACACTGAATTATTCTGCCCCATCAATAGATCGGATTGCGAGCGGTAGGCGGCGACCTTGCCTTCGGCATCCTTTACTTTGAGGCGTAGAGCGTCGATTTCCGGCTTTAGCCAATCGGTGGCGTCAGAATTAGATTTGCTTTTTGCCGCTTCCTGCAGCGCCATATATTCCTGTGCTATATCATTGGGGATTTTAGCGGCGAGTTTCGGGTCCTCCGAAGAAAACTCAATGACGATGACGCGCGAATTTTCAACGCTATAAACTTTCAAATTTTCGCGCATAGCAGTGAGCGTACGCTCCTCAGCGGTGCCACTCGCCGGGTCATTGAGAAGGCCGACAAGAACGAGCACGCGCTTGATCGATGATATGCGCTTTGCCGGGTCAAATTCCCGAAGGTTCTCCAGCGTATTTTTTGCGGAGACTTTTCTCAGAACTTCTGTCGCGCTGATCAGTTCAACCTGGCTCTTAATGCCTTCTTGATCCAACAAAGGTTTATCATCGACCCTATCCTGACCTGCCCGCGTGAAAACAGATTCGCCGGTCTCGATGAGAATGCGCGTTGCGGCATTGTATTTGGGAGTGACCGTCAGCGCGACGCCAAATGCGAGACCTGCGGCGATAAGCGAGCCGACCAGGATTTTGCCCTTATTGCGCCAAAGACCGACGAATAGGCTGGCGATGTCGATATCCATATCGGATTCAAACTTGTTTACGCCGGTCATTACACGCACTCCACACTATACTTGCGTGGGAGGGTAAACGGACATGGTAACCATCAGGTTAAACATAGGGTGAGAGTTTCTTTATCTGTATGAACAAAGTATTAGAGAAGACGGTTTATCGCTCAATTTTGAGGGAAGCCAGAGGCGAACACTCCCGGCTTAACCGGCCATTAACCCTAATCAATCGATAACAGTACGGAACGTGCCGGGAGCATCATGCTGTTGGCTTTGACCCTTGGTGTGTAGGCCCATGAAATTGCGTATCAAATTTCTCATCACAGCATTGGCATTTTCGACCCTTACAGGCTGCACAAGCTATCGCCCTGCCCCAGCCGCATTTCATTCGGCAATCAACAAGCCTTATCTTTTGGATTCAGGCGACCGGGTGCGCGTTACCGTGTTTGAACAGACCGGCCTTACCAATACCTATAGTGTTGACCAAGGTGGCTATCTTGCCTTTCCACTCGTTGGAGCAGTCGTCGCACGCGGGCGCACAGCTCAGCAGCTTGAAGGCGATCTTGCATCAAAGCTGCAAAATGGCTTCCTGCGCAATCCGGACGTTTCTGTCGACATTGACCGCTATCGCCCGATTTTTGTCATGGGTGAAGTCGGAGCGGCGGGGCAATATACCTATGTTCCTGGCATGACAATCCAGAAGGCCGTCGCGGTTGCAGGTGGCTTTTCTGTTCGTGCCTTGCAAAGCAATGTCGATGTGACACGCACCATAAACGGCAAAGTCATGACAGGCCGCGTTCTCATCAGTGATCCACTTTTGCCGGGCGACACCGTTTACGTGCGCGAGCGGTTGTTTTGATATCGGCTGCCTCTTCTCAAAAACCAATGCGGATTGTTCACTGTTTTCGCTCGCCTGTCGGCGGGATATTCCGGCATGTGCGTGATCTGGTGGACGCACAAGTGGCTGCCGGACATCAGGTTGGCATTGTCTGCGATTCAACAACGGGCGGCACATATGAAGAGCAGCTTTTCAACGCCGTCGAAAGCAAATTATCACTGGGTCTGACCCGCGTTGCGATGCAGCGCCATATCGGGCCGGGCGATGTTCTTGCCGCATGGCGAACGTTCAAAGTTATCAAGGGGTTGCATCCGGATGTGTTGCACGGACATGGCGCTAAAGGCGGCGTCTATTCGCGCATATTCGGATCATTGTTACGGGTTTTCAGGTCTCGCGTAGCCCGTCTTTATTCGTCGCATGGCGGTAGTTTGCATTATGATGAGGATACGCTCACTGGAAAAGTGTTTTTCCGGATTGAGTCCTTACTCGAGCGAATGACCGATCATTTGTTGTTTGTTTCCGGCTATGAGCTGACGACCTATACCAAGAAGGTGCACGCGCCACGTATCCCCTATTCGGTGATCTATAACGGTCTTCGCGCGGATGAATTTGAACCGGTCACGACAGACATCGATGCCGCCGATTTCTTATTCATCGGCATGATGCGCAACCTTAAGGGGCCTGATATTTTTATCGATGCTTTTGCCAAAGCATGCCGGGAGACTGGTAAAAGATTGACGGCTGTCATGGTTGGCGATGGCGAGGATCGCGATAATTACGTGGCGCAAGTAGCTGCCCTTGGTCTTTCAGATCAGGTAGAGTTTTTCATGCCGATGCCGGCACGGCAGGCATTTCCAAAAGCGCGGGCGATTGTTGTTCCCTCCCGCGCCGAAGCGATGCCCTATATCGTGTTGGAGGCACTTGGCGCGCACATGCCAATGGTGGCGAGCGCGGTCGGCGGAATTCCTGAAATATTCGGTACTGGCTCCTACGCTCTGATCCAGCCGGATGTCGGCGAATTGGCGAGCAAGATGAAGACCTTCATCGACGCTCCAGCTTTATTGACTGCCGCAATGCCGACCATTTCCGAGTTGAAATCACGGTTCGGTGCCGACGTTATGGCGCGCGAAATAGAGTCACGTTATCGAACAGTCGCGGCTTAGTAGAAACTTAGATTTCAAACCACTCGTTAAGGGCTTTTTGCTAAGCTTGAAGCTTGAACCTTCGGGTATTATTATGAACGAAATTGAACCCAGCTCAAAATTCAGCAAGGACGCCGTCAAGGCGTTCAAACCAGACGATATCTCAGAGACTCAAGCTGTCAGGCTCAACGCCATCGCGGAACAGGTAGCCAATCAGTTCCGCGCAGATTCGATGTCACCTATTATGGTATCGGGTGTATTGCGGTTGGTCGAATTCGGTCTCCTCGCAGTCTCCGGATACCTGATCTACGGCGCCTATGTTGGCGCTGGCGGGCCACTCAACTGGGAATATCCTGCCGTCATTACCGGCGGCGCATTGCTGATGGTCTTACTTTTGGAACTCGGCGACGCCTATCAGGTGTTGGCGCTTCGCAATCCTTGGTCCCAAATCGGACGGCTGCTTTTTTCGTGGATCGGTGTTTTCGCAATCCTTGCTCTTGCAGGTTTCTTTCTAAAAATTTCTTCCGATTTCTCCCGTGTCTGGTTCGGTGCATGGTTCGGTGCCGGACTGGGGTTGCTTTTGACGCTGCGTTTCCCGCTTTCCGGTTTCATTCGCCGCTGGGGGCGCAACGGTAAGATGGAACGTCGCGCGGTCATTGTCGGGGGTGGCAAATACGCCGAAGGGCTTATCCGCTCGCTGGAACAGCAGGGCGACAACGACATCCGCATTTGCGGCATATTTGATGACCGCGACGATCAGCGGTCGCCGACTGTTGTGGCAGGTTATCCGAAGCTTGGCACCATCGCTGAGCTGATCGAATTTGCACGCCGGGCCCGCATCGACATGTTGATTGTCGCGCTTCCATTGTCCGCAGAAACCCGTGTGCTCTCAATGCTGAAGAAGCTTTGGGTTTTGCCGGTGGACATTCGCCTATCAGCGCATTCAAACAAATTGCAATTCCGCCCGCGTGCCTATTCGCATGTCGGTTCGGTGCCCCTGCTCGACATTTTCGATAAGCCGATCCGCGAGTGGGATTCGGTGGCGAAGCGTGCCTTCGATATTTTCTTCAGTATTTTGGGCATTATCGCGCTGTCGCCTTTCATGCTCATCACTGCGATTGCCATTAAACTCGATAGCAAGGGGCCGGTGCTCTTCAAACAAAAGCGCCATGGTTTTAACAATGAAGTCATCGAGGTTTTGAAGTTCCGCTCAATGTATGCGGACCAATCCGATCCGACCGCGAAGAAGATGGTAACCAAGGGCGATCCGCGCGTCACGCGTGTCGGGCGCTTTATCCGAAAAACATCGATTGATGAATTTCCACAATTTTTCAATGCCTTGCGCGGCGATCTTTCCCTCGTCGGGCCACGCCCTCACGCTGTCTATGCCCAGACGCGCGACCGGATGTTCAACGATGTGGTCGAAGGCTATTTCGCCCGCCATCGCGTTAAGCCCGGTGTCACCGGTTGGGCGCAGATTAATGGATGGCGCGGTGAGATTGACAGCGATGACAAGATCAAAATGCGCACTGAGTATGACCTTTATTACATTGAAAACTGGTCGCTTTGGTTTGATTTGAAAATCCTGTTTCTGACACCGCTCAAACTCCTTAATACGGAAAACGCGTATTGAGCACGACCGCCACATTTGAGCCAGAGAGGCGCGCTCAACAGCGCGCTTTGCTGAATCTGGTTAAGATTATAGCACTCAGTCTCGGCGTTGGACTGGCTGGCTATGTGATTAACGAGCCTGCGCCCTATGAATTGTTCATGGTGGCGATGGTTGCTGTTTGGGCTTTGCTTGGACTTCGTGTGTCACGCACAATCGCGCCCCTTCTGATGATGCTCGTCGTCTTCAACATCGGCGGGATGATTTCAATGACGCAAATGCCGGATTTGAAGGACGCACCGCTTTACATTTTCGTCTCACTGTTTCTGGCTTTTACGGCGGTCTTCTATGCCGCAATTATTGAACGCGAGCATTCGCTCCTACCCATAATCTTTAGGGCCTATACGGCGGCGGCAATTTTTACATCGGCGCTGGGTGTTCTCGGTTACTTTCATATCTTGCCCGGCGCTGAGGTGTTCACGCTCTATGACCGGGCGCGTGGCGGGTTTCAGGATCCGAATGTGTTCGGGCCGTTTCTACTCCTGCCTGCCGCTTGGCTGACCTATGGTATATTGAAGGACAAGCCAGCCAAGGCACCGATGCTGATACTCGGCCTGTTGGTCATTACACTCGGGGTGTTCCTTTCATTTTCCCGCGCGGCCTGGGGCATGATGGTTTTCGTTGTTCTGGCGGTTCCATTAATTTTGTTTATCGGAAGTCAAAGCACAAAGTTCCGGTTACGCGTTGTCTTGATTGGGGCAGCAGCGCTGTTGTTCCTGATATTGGCGCTCCTCGTTGCCATGCAGATTCCCTCCGTCTCGGACATGTTTTTTAACCGGGCAAAATTGGTTCAGGAATATGACGGCGCCCGATTGGGGCGCTTTGCACGGCATTGGATCGGTTATCTCATGGCGATGGAAAATCCGCTGGGGATCGGGCCTTTGGTCTTCGGCCAGATGCTGGGCGAAGACACGCACAACATCTGGATTAAGGCTCTGCTTGATTATTCTTGGCTGGGATTTGCCGCCTATATGGTGCTGACTTGGGTTACGCTGGGCATCGGCTTCAAACTGCTGTTCCGCAACCGTCCTTGGCAATCCTATCTTATCTGCGCTTATGTGGTTTACGTCTCGCATGTGTTCGTCGGCAATATTATCGACACCGACCATTGGCGGCATTTCTATCTGCTGCTCGGCATTATCTGGGGCAGCTACGGTCTCGAAAAACGCTATCAACTCACTGACCGAAAACGATATTCGCTTTCAGATAATGCGGCTTTGACAAGCTCTGTTTGACCTGACAATTTCGATACCAATATCAAAGGGATCGAAACATGAGCGTGCTTGAAAACTTAAGAAAATCACCTTTCAACTTGAGTGATAGCGACCTGAAATGGGTCTCTGAGACGCTCGCCGGACTGTCGATTGACAACCGTATCCGTCAGCTGTTTGTGCATATCTCAATGGGTGATGATCCGAACGCCATCCGGGACATTATGGCGACCAAACCGGGCGGGCTTTGCCGGTTTATTGGAGACAGTCTTGAAAGCGCCTCGAATGGCACGCGACTGGCTTTAGAGCTCTCTGACATTCCACCCTTCGTCACGGGCGATCTGGAAGGTGGCGGACACCTATCACCAGCTATGACCAGAATGCAGAATCCGCTCGGGCTGGCGGCGGC
>JANOYJ010000520.1:0-1595 GCA_031428815.1 Phyllobacterium sp. | reverse complement strand
AATCAAGATGCGAGAATTTTCTCGCATCCAATTCAAATCATTCAATTAATGCCCCGTCGCCACTTTCGCCCCCATTGGCTGCCCGATCTCTTTTAACATCTCGACAAACCAAGGTGTATCGATATCAAACGGCTTGCCGCCTTTGATGCGCGGGAACTCGATGGCGCGGAGTTCGTCGCCCTGTTCCTCGTCGTGCCCCATAACGCCGGAAACACCTGCAAGCGCATTGTCTACCGCCAACAATACCATGGAGCGGATGAGCTCCAAGTCTGCCGGATTGGCCGCAGCAGAACGGGCGAAGTATCCAGACTTTTGCACCAGCGTCTTATCGGCATCAACCAGCTTGCCGAACTGCTTGCCGAACCAATCGCCGACATTGACGGAGTCCAACCGCACATGACCGAACGCATCGCGCACAGGCTCTTCACCGCGCCCTTGCATTTCCGCGATGATGGCGTCCACGCCCGCACCCTCGGAAACGAAAATATTGACGCTATCTTTTTGGTCCATCACGGCCTTCAAGCGTTTCGCCTCGGCGGCAATGTCCATTGACATTTCCGGCACATAAATCGCATCAATCCCCTTGTGCTGATGCGTGAGATTGAAGTGCGGCAGGAAGTCGAGCGCTTGCAAACGTTCGCGATAAACCTTCGCCGTCGCTGCCGTCAGCCAACCGCAATTGCGCCCCATCACCTCATGGATCACAAGCATGCGCGATGAGGTGCTCTGCTCGTTCACAACATTTTCAAAGAACACCGCGCCCTGTTCAGCAGCGGTAAAAGCGCCAAGCGATTGGCGGATCGGGATGACGTCATTGTCGACGGTCTTTGGCAGACCGACGACCGTGAGTGGATAATTGTTCTTGGCCAAATAGGCCGCAAGGTCTGCTGCCGTCGTATTGGTGTCATCGCCGCCAATCGTATGCAAAATTGTCACGCCATCCTTTGTCAATTGGTTAGCGGCGACTTCCAACGGGTTCTCACCTTCTTTAACCAGCCCGCGTTTGACGCAATCTTTGACATTCGTGAGCTTCACCCGGCTGTTTCCCAAAGGCGTGCCGCCATGCCGGTGCAAAACATGCGCGCCCTTGCGGGCTTCCTCACCGACCTTGATTGAATTACCCTGCAACAGCCCGCGATAGCCGGCCAGATAGCCAATAATCTCGGCCTCGGGTAAAATTTCTGAATACCGCTCAATCAACCCGCCGACAGCGGACGACAGACAGGGCGCGAGGCCGCCGGCAGTGAGTAAGGCAATCTTGTGCGTGGTCATGAAATTTTCCCTGAAATGCATTGATTTTGTTGCCGCCACTATGCAGGCAATTGCGCGAAGTTCAATTGCTCAGAGGTGTTTTTGTCGCCGCGGGTGACGACAACGAATATGCTCTGTGGCCGGCTTGGATTTATCCCGGCCAGTCGAAACACTTCGCCGCTCTGACCATCGCTGCCGTCGCGGGGCTGAACTGTCGGCCCGGAACACTGACAAGAGAAATAGTCCTTGTGACTTCGGGCTCAATCAAGGGACGCTGCAGAAGCTCAGGAAGCGTCACTGAACATTCCGGCATGAATGCGAATCCGATCCGTGCCAAAACCATG
>JANOYJ010000519.1:0-3164 GCA_031428815.1 Phyllobacterium sp. | reverse complement strand
ACTCATCCTGTATCCGAGGTGACGATTGCCGGTAATCTCAAAGATATGTTTCTGAACCTGACCCTTGCCAATGACATCGACCGGAACTTCGGCACCGCCGCCCCGACGCTTGCGATAACCGGGATGACACTTGCCGGTGACTGATACATTTGACTTGCAAGCGGACCTTGATCTTCTGATCGCTGCTGCGCAGGACGGTGCGGATATTGCCATGCGCTATTTCCGCAATGACCCTAAGGTTTCGTGGAAGGAAGGTTTTTCCCCGGTGACCGAGGCGGATTTTGCCGTTGATGATTTTCTCAAACGCACCTTGCTGGAGGCAAGGCCAACTTATGGCTGGCTCAGCGAAGAGACGGTGGATTCCAGTGAAAGACTGACGGCAAAGCGCACATTTGTCGTCGATCCGATAGATGGCACCCGGGCGTTTATTGAAGGCAAGGATGTTTGGTGCGTCTCTGTCGCAATTGTCGAAAACAATCGATCAATTGCAGGCGTTTTGAATTGTCCCGCACGAGCCGAGACTTATAGCGCTTCTGTGGGGCAGGGTTCTTTCCTCAATAGAAAACGTCTGCTGCCGCCCGAAAAGCGGCCAGAAATCGCATTATCCGGCTCCAAAGCATTCTTTTCCAAACTACCGTCAAAGTGGTCACAACCGGTCAGAATCATGCCGCACGTCCCATCGCTCGCCTATCGCATCGCGATGATCGCTTCAGGTGCATTGGATGGGACGTTTGTGAAGCCCAATTCGCACGACTGGGATTTGGCCGCTGCGGATTTGATTTTGAGCGAATGTGGGGGCACCCTTTGCAACATAGCAGGCGACCACCCGCTTTTTGCCAAAAAAAGCCCGGCCCACGGAATTCTAATCGCCGGGAGCAATCATGTGATTGACGAGATGTTGCGTGTTGTGAGGCAAGCCGCACTATAGTACAGGACATGTTGTTTTGATTGGTTATTTCGGAGAATAGGATGAGCGAAGACGCATCTAAGAAGCAGCTTTTGCATCTTGTATTCGGCGGTGAGTTGACCTCGCTAAAAGGGACCGAATTTCGTGATCTAAACGCGCTCGATGTTGTCGGCATCTTCCCGGACTATGCCTCCGCTGCTTTAGCGTGGAAGGCCAAGGCGCAGCAAACTGTGGACAATGCCCATATGCGCTACTTCGTGGTGCATCTGCACAGATTTCTGGAGCCTTCGGGTGATAATTCGAGCGGATGAGACCGATTGTTATGATTAGGTGAAGCGAGTTGATTCGAGCGTGAATTGGCTGATCTATGAATTTCGAGCGGTCAATCGGGCGGTCAAGAATATGCGTCAATGGTGGCGTAAAGTCAGGAATCAGCTAACAACCAGTCCCCGGTTCGGGCGGGCGGTTTCTTATTTGATATGGACAGCGCTACGTGTCATTCATCGCACCAACCCCCTAATGCCTCAAACGCAGGAGGTCTACGAACATATTCAAACCAACAAGCCGGTGATCTTTGCGATGTGGCATGGCCAACACGTCATGACGCCGTTTGCCGCACCAAAGGGTTTGCCAATGGTGGCAATGTTTTCACGAAGCGCGGATGCTGAGATCAACGCGAAAGTGGTGGAAAGACTTGGGATCGAGACAGTTCGGGGTTCTGGTGGCAGAGAAGATGTTCACAGAGCCGACAAAGGCGGCGCGCGTGCATTGATACTGCTAAAGCGGGCATTAGACAGAGGAAAATCAGCGGTAATGATTGCCGATATCTCTAAGAGCAACGCAAGGGACGCAGGTATCGGTGTTATCGTCCTTGCGCGAATATCAGGTCGGCCGATATTGCCCGTTGCTTATGCGTCCAGCAGGGGAATTAATTTTGAGAAGAGCTGGGATAGAACCCGATTGGCGCTGCCTTTCGGGAGGGCTGTTCTTTGTTCCGGATTGCCTTTGTTCGTGCCGCAAGACGCTGATGAAATGGCGATGGAAAAAGCACGAATTGAACTGACCGTGCGGTTAAATGAAGCGACAAGTCGTGCGTTTGCAATCGTAGGCGCCAAAGCATGAGCCAGCGCTGGGCCCGCACCTTGCTCTCAATCTACCGCTGGGGTGGCGCGCTCGTTTACCCTGCCGTTGGCAGCTACCTTGCCATACGCACGAGCCGGGGCAAGGAGGATCGTGCCCGTCGTAGAGAGCGCTATGGCAAAACCACTGTTTCCCGTCCCCCTGGCCCCTTGGTCTGGATACACGCCGCGAGTGTCGGTGAAACGTCTGCCGTTATTCCTCTGCTCGAATATTTGAGTTCCCTATCAATATCGGTTGTTTTGACCACCGGGACCGTGACATCAGCGCGACTGGCAGCGGAAAGGCTTGGCGACAACATCATCCACCAATACGTTCCGCTTGATCTAAAGCCTGCAGTCAGCCGGTTTCTCTCGCATTGGAAACCTGATCTCGCGCTCATCGCCGAATCCGAAATTTGGCCAATGACCATCCTCGAACTCGGTGCGCGTCATGTTCCTCAGATTCTCGTCAACGGCCGCCTCTCTGATCGTTCCTTCGCATCCTGGCAAAAACGCGGTTATCTTGCGGAGGCGCTTTTTGAGAATATGTCTCTTGTCATCGCCCAATCAGAACTTGATGCTTTTCGCTTTCGCGAGCTTGGTGCGCGCCCGGTCGTTATTTCAGGCAATCTCAAGGTTGACACTGCACCTCCACCCGCCGATAAAAAAGAGGTTGAGTTTCTTCAATCACAAATTGGCAATCGCAAAACATGGGCCGCCATATCCACCCATGAGGGAGAGGAACTTATTGCCGCAGAAGTCCACGCAATGTTGGCACGGCGGCACAAGAGACTTTTAACGATTATCGTTCCGCGACATCCAGACAGGGCCAGTGCAATTGAAGCTGAACTGACCGCGATGGGACTCAAAGTCGCCCGCCGCAGCCGTCGTGATGCGATCACGGCGGACACAGCCGTTTTCCTCGGCGACACAATCGGCGAGATGGGCCTCTATCTGCGCCTGACCGAGATTGCCTTCGTCGGTCGCTCGCTAACGGCTGAAGGCGGTCAAAATCCCATTGAACCGGCAGCTCTCGGTACGGCGGTTTTGGCCGGTGAGAATGTTCAAAATTTTAGAGAAGCCTATCGAAACCTTATTTCTAACGGTGCGGCTAAGCTAGTCAAAGACAAGGACACGTT
>JANOYJ010000518.1:0-5648 GCA_031428815.1 Phyllobacterium sp. | reverse complement strand
ATCAATGAATGACAAAGCCGAGCCAAGCTGCAATCCTGTTTATAGCACAGAACAACGTCTCAGGAAACTATTCTCAGATGATTCCCAAACGCTTTCTCATCCTAGCCGCCGGTCTCACCGGTGCTTCTGGCGTCGCTCTTTCCGCCGCTGCGGCGCATCAAGGAATAGCCAATTTGTCGACGGCGGCATCGTTTTTAATGATTCACGCGCCTGCTTTTCTGGCGTTGAGCTTACTCAATGGCAATAAGGTTCGCACCATTGGAAGCTGGACCCTGTTCGTTGGCTTGGTGTTTTTCACCGGCGATCTACTCAGCCGCGCTTATATCGGGACGCGGTTCTTTCCAATGGCGGCGCCGTCGGGTGGCGTGTTGATGATCGGCGGATGGCTGGTGATTGCGGTTTCGGTGCTGTTCAAGACTTCGGAGCCAAACCATTGAACCGGCTCGACGATTCACCGCCGCGGTTGAAATCCCAAGCGCTCTGACAGTTTTTCTAGTTTTGCCTTCTGTATTTGGCTTGGCCCGCCTTTGAGGCAAGCCACGCGCTGAACCATGGCGACGAGATCGCGCCGCTGGTCTTCATCGAGATTGTCACACCAGAGCTTGCGGTAGGCGTATGAGACGTCGTTGGCGTCGGCGACGTTTGAGGCGACCCATTTTGAAAAAATCATAACTTCGGTAGGGTCGGACTGACCCATTGTCTTGACGGCCTCGTGCCGGATCGCTGACTCGGCCTCGTCGTCAAGCGGCCTGTCTTCCTGGGCCACCGCCATCATCATCACAACAGCTGCGGCGATAGGATCGTCGACAGCGGTCAACGTCGCACCCTCGACCTTTTTTCTAAACTTGTGGCGATTATATTTGCCAATGACTTTTCCGGCGGCGTCATGGATTTCGCTAGCGGTTTCGCCCATCGCCTTTATCCGCCACCACCAAATGCCGACGCCAGCGGCGATGCTGGCAAGAAGTAATAGAAATGGCATGGATTAATCCCTTTGACGATTCAAGAAGTTGAGTCTCAATCGCGGGATTGATAATCGCAATACCTTAAATTGCAAGCTGCGACGGATGGGTTGCGCCCCTCACCCCGCCCCCATGCGGTTCCAAGCGTCGAGTCCGGCAATCTTATACGCCTCGGCCAAGGTCGGATAATTGAACGTATTGTTGACGAAGAAATCCACAGTGCCGCCCAAATTGATAACTGCTTGGCCGATATGAATGAGCTCGGTCGCGCCCTCGCCTACGATGTGTGCGCCGAGCAAGCGCCGTGAATCGAGTGCAAAGATCAGTTTCAGGAAGCCGGAATTGACGCCCATAATGTGACCGCGTGAGGTTTCGCGAAAACGAGCAACGCCGCATTCATAGGCGATGCCGCTTTCACGCACTTGTTCCTCGGATTGGCCCACTGTGGAAATTTCCGGCACGGCATAGATGCCATAGGGGAAGGTTTCGGGCGGTGGCGGCAGCGTGATGCCGAAGGCGTGGCAGGCCGCGACGCGACCTTGTTCCATGGATGTCGAGGCCAAGCTCGGAAAACCGATAACATCGCCTGCGGCATAGATATGCGGCGCGTTGGTCTGAAACGTCACGGGATCAACCTTGATGCGGCCACGGCTGTCTGTTTCGATGCCGACCGTTTCCAGACCGAGACTCCCGACATTGCCGGAGCGACCGGCGGCGTAAAGTAACACGTCGGAGCGTACATTGCGCCCGTCCGACAGGCTGACTTCGACGCCACCGTTTCTCACGACAACCTCCTTAATCGCCGCGCCTAGCCGGATGGTCATGCCCCGGTCGCGCATTTGGTGAATGAAATCATCGACTAATTCGCGGTCGACAAAATCCAGAATGGTGTCGCGGCTTTCGATCAACGTGACCGGCACATCGAGCGCTGAGAAGATGGTCGCATATTCAACGCCAATGACGCCGCCGCCAATGACGGTCAGTGTGCGCGGCAATTTCTTCATGTCGAGAATTTCGTCGCTGTCGAAGATGCGCTCGTCGTCGAAGGGAATGTTGTCCGGGCGGTGCGGGCGGGTTCCAACCGAGATCAGCGCATGGGTAAACCCAACCGCGTTGACTTCGCCGGTTTCCATGGTGAGGGAGGCAAGGTTCGGTCCGGTGAACCTTGCCAATGCTTGGATGTTTTTCACGGAATTGCGCATGAATTGATGCTTCAACACCTCGACCTCATGGTCGAGCGTCATATGCAGGCGCGATATCAGATCGGTCGCGGAAATATCCTGCTTGACGCGGTAGCCGCGTCCGTAAAAGCCGCGCTCGCGCCAGCCGGAGAGATTGAGCACGGTTTCGCGAAAGGTCTTGGACGGGATCGTGCCCGTATGCACCGATACACCGCCGAGCCGCCTGCCCTTGTCCACGACCAGCACAGACTTGCCGAGTTTAGCCGATTGCACCGCCGCGCGCTTGCCTGAAGGGCCCGAGCCGATGACAAGCATGTCATAATGATTCATTGTATCGTTGTCCCAACCCGGATGCGGCCAATACCGCGACGCCGTTGCGCTTATATGACGCTAACATTTCGCAACGGAAAAGTTCAATCGATTGAGCGACCTCGCGAGCCATATTGTGACCCATATGATTGAACTGAGATAGGTCCGTCCCCATATTTATCGCAAATGGAGACGGATATGAACACGACAATCGATCATGAGACGTCGCGAATGGTAGATGATGCCTCGGTCGAGGGTGTTCGCACGAAACGGGTATTCGCATTCTTGATTGATGCTGTGATCGTGTTTCTGCTGTGCATTCCTGTGTCCATCGTCATCGCCCTGCTCGGCATTTTAACGCTGGGTCTGGGATGGATACTGTATGCCGTGATGTTTCCGGTCGTCGCCGTTTCCTATGTAGCGTTCACAATGGGTGGCACGCAGCAGGCGACCATTGGTATGCGGGCGAATGGCATTCATATCCTGCGGCTTGACGGTCAGAAAATCGATGGCATCACGGCCGTCGTGCACAGCGTTTTGTTTTGGGCCGGAAATGTCGTGTTGACGCCGCTGGTACTCTTGGTGACTTTATTTTCCGACCGCAAGCGCACCTTGCACGACTTATTGCTCGGGACTGTGGTTGCGCGTGATCGTGTCTAGGTTTCGAGAGTTCGCGGTATCCTGATACCGATTTTGTTCGGACGTCTTGTACATTTCTGCTGCTTCTGAAGCGATTTCTTCCATGACTGCTGCCCTGGCAACTTCAAGCTGGTACGCAAGGAATGTTCGCTTATGACGTTTGGCCATCAAAACAAGTTCGGCAATGATTGCATTCATATATTCAAGTTCGTTTGTCACTAAAGGATCCCCACCCTGTTACCGATAACACCCGCGTAGATAGATTAAATTTAAGAGTTGGTGCAATAGGTTGAATATTGCCTATATTATAGACATTGTTGACAAGTTAATTTTGGAGACTCTGGTATATTAATATGCAAATGCACGAAAGTGTTGCCCAAACGAAGAGTACGCCGGTGACGCATGCGGGTCAAACATTCTCGATTGCTGTGATAACAGGCTGAAGCGGCTGTGCTGTGATGGTCTTGATGGGGCAAGCGGCCGCAATCTCTATTGATTTTTTACGATTTGGTAGCAAGGTAGGCAAAGCTGAATGATCTTGGTCTCAGATGACTCACCATCCGCACTCAACCACGCCGCAGTTCTTTCTAACCGCTCCGCAGCCTTGTCCTTATTTGGAAGGCGCGTTTGAACGGAAGGTTTTTACGCATCTTGTCGGCGAGCGAGCGCTGGAACTCAATGATCTTTTGACGCAAGGCGGATTTCGCCGCTCGCAGAATATTGCCTATCGCCCCGCCTGCGAGACTTGCCGCGCGTGTATTTCTGTGCGTGTTTTGGTCGACGGCTTTGAGCGAAGCGAGAGTATGGATCGCGTCTGGCGGCAGAACAGCGATCTTATCGGCACCCAGTTCCATGCCGAACCGTCCAGTGAGCAATATTCCTTGTTTCGTGACTATCTGACCGACCGGCACCGGCGCGGGGGCATGTCGGATATGAGCGTGCTCGATTATGCGATGATGGTCGAAGATACGCATGTGAACACCAGCATAATCGAGTACCGGCGACGCGGGCCGGATACGTTTATTACCGGAAAGGGCGAAGGCGAACTGATCGCTGTTGCGCTTTCGGACCGGATGGCTGACGGGCTTTCAATGGTTTATTCATTTTATAATCCCGAGTTGGCCAAACGCTCGCTTGGCACATTCATGGTCCTCGACCATATCGCCCGTACACGGGCGCTCGGTCTACCACATGTTTATCTTGGCTATTGGGTTTCCGGCTCGCGGAAAATGGAATACAAGACGCGCTTCCAGCCCCAGGAGCATCTCGGTCCCGCCGGCTGGGAACGCTACGCCCCGCCCCGCTGAATTCAGCTCTCTTTGCAAAATTTTGGAGGTCTTATGGCCGCTCTTACCGTTGACCGCAAAAAAGGTCTGTCAATTGCGGCGCTTGGAGGATTGGCGCTAAGTGTTGATATTCCGCTGGTGAGACTGACCGAGGGCGATATGTGGAGCGTACAGTTTCTACGCTCAGCTATTGTGGTGGCCGTGACGCTTTTGATTTGGCTCTTGGCGCGTGTTATTTTCAAAAAGCGGATTGAACTTGTCCCCGGCGGCGAAGGTTGGGCGGTTCTTGCCATCTATGGCGTTTCGACCTTTCTATTCTTCTATTCGGTTTACGCCACGACCACCGCGAACCTTGTCTTCATCCTCGCTTTCAATCCGATGTTCGGCGCACTGTTTGGCTGGATGATGTTGGGAGAGAAGCCAAAACCGGCGACGTTTCTCGCCATGATTGCCATGACCATTGGTGTGTTTATCATCGTGCAGGACGGACTGTCGGGGGGGCTTTTCTATGGCGATCTCTCGGCATTGTTCGCGGCGATGTCGATTGCGCTCGCCATTACCATCACGCGGAAAAGCGGCAAGGAAATGGGATTTGCAGCGCTTATCAGCGCCATTGTTCCGGCAGTGATTGCAGGCATCGTTGTCGTGCAACAGGGCGGCTTGGATGTCGATGTTCCGGGATGGATTATACTGAACGGGACAATTCTAGTGCCCATCGCATTTTTCTGCCTGGCGCTCGCACCGAGCTTTATTCCCGGTGCTCAGGTCGGGATGTTTTATCTCCTTGAGACCATTCTTGCGCCGATATGGGTCTGGATGATTTTCAGGGAAGTGCCAAGCAGCCAGACGCTGCTGGGCGGCGGCATTCTGCTCGCCGCGCTCATTTTGCATTCCATTTGGGAGCTTCGGCAGGAGGGCCGGCCGCAGACATCCACGCCGGGTTAAGACCCTTATTCCGCCGCGATTTGCAGCTGAGGTTTGGACAAAGACATGCCGTCCCTGCCGACCAAAGCTGGATGACCATATTCGACCATGGCATCCGGTTCATCGACCTTGTTCGGGTTGAGAACCTTACGCATCAGCCAAGAGGTGCCACGTGCCACGTCATCCATGATTGTATAGACCGCCGGCACAAAGACCAGCGACAGGACAGTCGAGACCAGCAGACCGCCGACCACGGCAATTGCCATTGGCGCACGGAACTCGCCGCCATCACCGAGCGCCAACGTGGCCGGTATCATGCCAGCGGACATCGCAATCGTTGTCATAAC
>JANOYJ010000517.1:0-5444 GCA_031428815.1 Phyllobacterium sp. | reverse complement strand
GACCTACCGCGCCGTTTCGAAGATTGCGCCGCTTGCGGCATTGGTGACACGCTGGTCCATGGCGACTTCCATCCCGGAAATTTCAGAGGAGAGGCGCAGCATCTCACCTTGCTCGACTGGGGTGATAGCGGCGTGGGTCACCCGCTCCTCGACCAACCCGCCTTCCTCGAACGCGCGCCTGAATGCGATTGGTCCGCCATTCGTGCGCATTGGAACAAAAATATGCTGGCCGCTTGGCCGCACTCTGACCCGGAACGCGCGGCAAAGCTGCTCGCCCCCATTGCTGCTGCGCGTCAGGCGACGGTCTATCTGAAATTCCTAGACAATATTGAACCGTCAGAACACGTCTATCACCGCACTGACCCCGCCAATTGGCTAAGACGCACCGCCGACATCCTGCGGCATGAAGCGGATACAAATTAGACAAAGAACCCGCTTCCTTGCGAAAGCGGGTCCAAGTGCAGCGACTGGAGGCACTACAAAACTATTCGAGATAACCAGAGGGATCGACCGGTGAGGAATTCTTGCGCACTTCAAAGTGCAGCATTGGGGCTTTGGCCGAACCCGTCATACCGGTCTTGGCCAATTCCTGACCGCGTTTAATGGTCTGACCACGTTTCACACTTATTTCACTGGCATAACCATAGACGGTAACCAGCCCGTCTGCATGGCGCACGAGCACGGTATTACCGAACTCTTTCAAACCGTTTCCGGCATAGATCACCACGCCGTTTTCAGCCGCTTTGATCGGCGTACCTTCTGGCACAGAAATATTGACGCCATCATTGACACCGCCGGAATCACGCTGACCGTATCCACTCACTGTCCGGCCACGCACCGGCCAACGCAGCTTGGAAATTCCCGTCGCATTTGGCGCAGCTGATTCATCCTGATCCGCTTCCGCCTTGACCGCATCGCTCTTCGGCGGCGTATACTCTTTAACCCTGACCTGTTCGGTAGCAGGCTTGGCCAGTTTGCCACTTTGTCCCGCCGCGCCGGTCTGGATCGGATCAACATTCGCCTTCTTAGCCGATGCGACCGCCACGTCGCCCACCGCCGGGATTTTCAGCGGTTGACCAATCTTCAACTTGCCGTCTGAAATTCCATTGGCCTCTTTCAAAGCAGCAACGCTAACGCCATGCGCACGCGCAATTTTGTAAAGTGAATCACCCGACGCCACCGCGTAGTTTCCCGGCGCTGCGACTTGCTTCGGTTCTCCCCCGGAATTTGCCTCAGATGCCGCTGCCAATTCAACATTCTTCGTGGCATCCGCTGGCATAACAGCTTTCGCAATAACGGGTGCTTTCGCGTCAGCTTTCAAACGATCCGACTTTGGCGTCGTTTTTGGAGCCGCCATCGCCAATTCATCGGCAGGAGCCGTCTTTTGCTTTAATTGCGGAACGCTGGGCAAAACGGCGACATTGTCGCGCGATGGCGCATTGCGCGGCAACGGCACTTTATCAACCGGCACGTCATAAACTGTACCAGACGTTGACTTTGCTGCGGCCGTATCAGCGTTCGCATCAGGTGCGGATATTTCGCTGTTCTGTGAATAGCGATAAGCCGGAACGACAAGCTGCTGTCCTGCTGTTACTTGGCTGGCATCAGTGAGGTCATTCGCCTTGAGCAACGCAACGACCGGGACACCGTAACGTTTGGAGAAGTTAAATATCGTCTCGCCTTCGCGGACGGTAACGAGCGTGCCGCCTTCACTGCTCCAACCGCCCTTATCGGCAGAGGCCGGAGCAACCCGCTTGAGTTTCGGTTGGGCATCGAATTCTTCCGAAACGCTCAAAGGCTCACCGGACTTTTTGACCAGCTCAATCTTGCGCACTTTAGGTTGGACGGTTCCGGTTGTCTGGTCGTCAAGCGATTTAGCGGCCGCAACAACTTTCTTCTTCACATTTTTCGGTGCGGCCTTTACCGGCTCGAGCGCGGGTTCAAACTCGTTTGCCGTCAGTTCAACAGGTGTAACCGTACGGCGCGCTGCGCTGAGCGGCGCAACTGTCGACTTGGTTTTCACAGCGGCCCCCGCCGCGGCAATCGGCGCCAAGTCGCGGCGCGTCACACTGCTTGCGGCAGAGCGAACCGGCTCGAAATTATCATCAGCGACATCTGTGTTGGCTGTCTGATTAGAAACGTCATCACTTGGGAAGGGTTGAACCTTTGGCACTTTGCCAATGATCTGCTTCTGATTCACCGAACCCGTGGTAAAATCACGACTGGTGAAACGGGACATATCCGCGCTGCACCCGGCACCAAAGCCGACCAAGGCAAACAACGCTGCGCTCCGCAACAGGAGACGAGATTTTTCAGTCAAAACGCACTCGCGCATAACACGCCCCACACACTTACTCATAAGCTACACAATGGGTCGATTAGACGCTTTCAAGGTTACTGGACGGTTAAGGTTGTAGGTTTGTTTGGAAATAATTCACCATAGGGGAAATTGAGGGGGAGCTTATATGCAAGACGTGCAACGACAACTCAAGACAGGACGCCCAGCCCGTGTTTTTTTACCACAGACAAGAGTTTCAGCGACGGGCCGCTTGGCCTTTTTGCGCCAGTCTCCCATTTTTGAACGGTCGACTCGGAAACGCTGAGTTCCCGCGCAAACACGCGCTGGCTTATCTCGTTCTTCTCGCGCAACTGCTTGATGTCCTCAGCGTCAAAACCAGGATTCACTAGGCAGGAGAGATCAAATTTGCGCATTGTGGCTTTGTCGATGGTTCCAACGCGATACATTGCTGAGACGGAGCTGTGGATCGCCTCGAATGCATCACTCTTGTATTTTGACTTAGTTGCCATTGCATATCTCCATCAGATCGCCGTCATGCAACTCCATCCTTATCTCCGCATCCGTCTTGTGCCTAAAGACCGATGCGTAAAGTCGAAAAGAGCGCAATTCCGCATCGTCAATATTGGCGCGGTCCTTCTTGGCGAAAAGAAACGCGAAAACCCAGAACTTCCCTGAATTGGCCAATATAATCGACCGGTACCGGTTCTTGTCCAACCGCTTCTTGAACACACCGCCACCAAGATCATCAGCGTGACCTAGTTCTACCTCACGTATCGCCTCGCATAACTCAACATCATCGATACGCGCCTTACGTGCCGCCTTCGCAAACCAAGCAGTTTTGAATGTTCGGGCGGACATGTAACAAGGTAGCACTGAGTGCTATGGAATGCAAGAGCGTGAGTAGTGAGTAGTAAGAGCGTTTGATGCCCAAACAGTGCAAGAAGGCAGCCCCCTACTATGCGCTACTCACTCTCAAAGCGCTGTCGCAATCGACTCCGCCAAAGGCTGAAAACGCACGTTGAACAAGTCTTGCCGCTCAAAGCGTGAGCCGACCTTGGTGAGCTTCACCACCATCTGTTCACCGACACCTTCGCCTATCGCGCCGATCATCATTCCGCCGGAGGCGAGCACTTCGAGGAAACCGCGCGGCAGCGTCGGAAACGCTGCCCAGACCACGATGCGGTCATAGGTGCCCTCGCCCGCATAGCCGTTTTTGCCATCGGAATGGCGGAATTGAACGTTCTCGATATGCAAGGCCTGCATCCTGTTACGGGCATGTTCGAGCAGCGAGCGAAAGCGGTCGACGGTTGTAACCCGTTGCGCAAGTCTGGCCATGACCGAAGCCGAATAGCCGGAACCTGTTCCGATCTCCAGAACGCGATGGCTCGGATCAATTTCCAATTCCGAAATCATTCGCGCTTGCAAGTCCAAGCCTTCGATGACTTCGCCGCACTCAATGGGCACGCAGCGGTCTGAAAACGCCGCGTCCTGCCATTGGCTCGGCACAAAACCGCGTCGCGGTGTCGCCTCAATCGCATCCAGCACGTTCTGCTCGACGCCGCCTTTGGCACGCATGCGCATCAGGAATGCGGCAAAGTTCTCGCGATCCGTCATGCGATAGTTCAATTGAGCGCCTCTTCGAGCATTTTCTTGGTTTCATGCGCGGTAAAATCAAGTTTGAGCGGCGTCACAGAAATTTGTTTGGCCCGCAGCGCGTGCAGGTCCGTCCCATCCGCCGGCTCCTGTGCCCCGCGCCCGAACCGCAGCCAATAATAGGGAAACCCGCGTCCATCCTGGCGCTCTTCGATAAACAGCCCATGCGCCAGCTTGCCCTGTGCTGTCACAACAACGCCCTCAGTCTCTAAGGGCGGACAGTTTGGAAAGTTCACATTGAGAAACACGCCTTCGGGAAGCGTCAAGCCGATCAGCTTCTTGAGGAGTGCAGGGGCGAGCGCCTCACAAGTGTCCCATGGCACAACGCGGCCACTGTCCCAATGATAGGCTTGGCTGAGCGCAATTGAACGGATGCCAAGCAAGGTGCCTTCCATCGCGCCGGCCACCGTGCCGGAATAGGTGACGTCGTCAGCGACGTTTTGGCCGGAATTGACACCGGACAGAATCAAATCCGGCGGCTCGGGCAAAACTTGGCGCACACCCATGATGACGCAATCGGTCGGCGTGCCGCGCAGCGCGAAGTGGCGCTCGTCGATTTTGCGCAAACGCAAAGGCTCAGACAAGGTCAGCGAATGGGCGAGACCCGATTGATCGGTCTCAGGCGCCACGACCCAAACATCGTCGGAAATTGTCCGCGCTATGCGCTCCAAAACGGCAAGGCCCTCGGCATGAATGCCGTCATCATTGGTCAGAAGAATCCGCATCAGGCCGCTTTCTCGATTTTCCGCATCCCGCCCATATACGGCACCAAGACGTCCGGTACCGTGATTGAACCGTCCTCGTTCTGATAATTCTCCAAAACCGCAATTAAAGCCCGCCCGACCGCAACGCCGGAGCCGTTGAGCGTATGGACAAATTGCGTGCCCTTGGCATCTGCCGGGCGAAAACGCGCGTTCATCCGCCGCGCCTGAAAATCACCGCAGACCGAGCAAGAGGAAATCTCGCGATAGCGCCCCTGCCCCGGCAGCCAAACCTCAATGTCATGCGTCTTCTGCGCCGAAAAACCCATATCGCCCGTGCACAGCACAATCGTGCGAAATGGCAGGTCAAGTTTTTCAAGCACAGCCTCGGCGCATTTCGTCATGCGCTCATGTTCCGCCATGGACTGTTCGGGCTTGGTGATCGAGACAAGCTCAACCTTGAAAAACTGATGCTGCCGGATCATCCCGCGCGTGTCGCGACCGGCGGAACCAGCTTCCGAGCGGAAGCAGTGCGTGCCGGCGGTCATGCGCATCGGGAGGGATTTTTCGTCGAGAATTTCCCCGCGGACGAGATTGGTGAGGGAGACTTCGGCGGTAGGGATGAGGTAAAGTTCGAGCGCACGCTTGCCTTGTTCTAACCATAGGTTTAGTTGGCCTCCCGATTTGTTCGCGGCCAGCGTATCGACACCGCCAACACTCTCGTCAGGAAACGCCTTTTTCAGTTGTTCAAGTTTCTCTCTGACCAAGGGATCCATATCATCCAAGCGACG
>JANOYJ010000516.1:0-3989 GCA_031428815.1 Phyllobacterium sp. | reverse complement strand
GGTTTCGCGGTCAGCCTTTGGCGAACCGTAGTATGTTTGCGCGGAACGCAGCGATCTTCTGCTGCTCATGGTCTTCCTGTTGCCGGATGGCTGGCAGGATACGTCTTGCGGTATCGGGGCGAAGCGCCACGATGCCGTCTTCGTCACCAACGATCAGGTCGCCTGGCAGAACGACAGAACCGCCGATGCTCACCGGCACATTCAGTGCGCCGGGGCCATTCTTGTATGGGCCGCGATGCGTCACCCCGCGGGCATAGCAGGGCAGCGGCGAGCGGCGAATGGCGCCGACATCGCGTATTGCGCCGTCGATGACGAAGCCCGCCACCCCTATGGATTCCGCATGTGTCAGGATGATCTCACCAATCACGGCCTGGCTGGTATCGCCACCACCGTCGATCACCAGCACATCGCCAAGCCGCGCCAGTTTCAGTGCGGCATGTATAGCCAGATTATCGCCGTTGCGGGTTTTCACCGTCAGCGCCGTGCCTATCAGCAGGCCACCTAAATGATAGGGTAGAAGCCCTACGGCCCCCGGCGTGCGCTCCAGATTGTCGCTGATGATTGACGTGGCGACACCGCGATACTCGCGGATTAAGTCGCCAGCAACAGCCTCTGGCATCGGATTGTGCTGAATTGTCATCGTTCCTCCCGAAGACCAAGATGCTGAAGAAATCTACACCTTGATTTATCAGCAAAAAAGCGATATTATTTCACTTTGTTGCATCGCTTTTCGTGAAGTTTTCAAAAAATGTTCACAATCAAGCAGATGGAAGCGCTTTACTGGGTTGCCACTCTGGGACGTTTCGAAGCGGCAAGCCTGTATTTGAACCTTTCGCAATCGACGATCTCAAAACGGATCGCGGAATTGGAGCAGAGATTTACCGTGCCGCTGTTCGACCGCAGCGGCAGGCAGGCAATTCTGACCGGCAAGGGCGAGGAAATTCGTGGGATCGCCGAAGAAATGCTGCGGCTGAACGACCGGCTGTCGGCCACAGCCCGTTCCTCCAACGCGCCGCCTATGCGGTTCCGGATGGGAGCAACTGACCTTGTGGCAATGTCGTGGCTGCCCGAACTGCTGTCGCGGATCATGCAGCGCTATCCCAGCATTGAGATCGAGCCAGAAATCGAGATCACCGCGACCTTGTTGGAACGTCTGGCCGAACGCCGGATCGACTTTGCCATCTGCCCGCGCATCATGCAGCATCCGCAGTTCGTGAATACCGCTCTTGGCCGCATCGAGTTGGCTTGGATGTGCAGCCCGCGCTTGTGGACCAGCGATACCGCCATGTCGACAGCCGATCTGCTGCGCTTGCCGTTGCTGACCCAATCCGCCGGGTCGATCTTACGGCCCGTGCTGCAATCAGTGATTGACAACCCCAAGCTGCCGTTTGCAAAGAAGATCACCTGCAACAATATGGGTGCGCTGGCCGAACTTGCGGCTTTCGGCCTTGGCATCACCATTCTGCCGCGTGCTTTCTTCAGCCGCCATATCGCTGACCAGCGTCTGCGGGTGATCGAGACCGAGATTCCTCTGCCTATGCTTGAGTATTACATAAACTATCGGAACGACTATCACAGCGGCTTCTTTCAAGAGGTGTCGGGGCTCTGTCAGGAAATATG
This sequence comes from Phyllobacterium sp., assembly GCA_031428815.1. Taxonomy (GTDB): domain Bacteria; phylum Pseudomonadota; class Alphaproteobacteria; order Rhizobiales; family Rhizobiaceae; genus JANOYJ01. Next base: position 2,369 of record JANOYJ010000516.1, on the reverse strand, counting down.
CGATTTCACCGCACACGGGCCAAACGACTGAGACTCAAAATTCGATCGCCTGCGGCTGGTCTCGGCTAGGTTCATTTAATCGTTCATCCCGATATAAATATACGATGTGAAAAAACTACGCGGCAATGCGCTCGCCGCCTTCACCAATGACCGTTCTTCGTCGCCGTCATATTCAGCGGACGGCATCACACCGAACTGGCCGTCATTCTGAAACAGCGTCACCGGTGCCATCAGCATCTGGGCAAGATTGAATGCGTTATTCTGGGCGAGGATGAGATTGTGCGACATTTGCTTAGGTTCCCGTTTGAACGGGGACCGTCCCCCCCGTTCGACAGGCGCCCGAATGTGCCGGGACTGACCGCGATCACCGCAGAGGCAAAGCCGATGGCGGCCGCAACGCTAGACAAGCGGACCCTTCATGGGTTGAACGAATAGGGAAGGAATGGGACTTCTGACTTAAGCCGAAAGAGCGGGGATGGTTTCGATCAAAGGAATGTTGAAATGGCGAGCAATTCAGTTTCTTGTCACTTGACGCAAGCCACCAGAACTCCAGCCTTGATGACGGCGTCAGATGTTATTTTGACGTAGAAAAGTGAACAAATACGATACAAAGCGACTTGTAAGGAAAGGATAATGCGTTATCCTTATTTAAGGTGAAACCTAAGTAAAGGATCGTTGCCTTATGCCGGCAGAAAATCCACGTTTGGGGCAATGGGTTGAAACAGCGGCGGCTGGCGAAAAAGTGCGAGCATTTTTGCCGCCTCCGCTCCCGCCAATTCCGCCAATTGATCTCACGGCGTTCTCTGGGCTGATCGAAAAGGCAAACCTCTCACTCGGTCGTTTGGACGGCGTCACGTCAATCCTGCCAGCACCGCCTCTGTTTATCTTTATGTATGTGAGGAAGGAAGCTCTTCTTTCTTCACAAATTGAAGGAACTCAATCTTCTCTCTCTGATCTTTTGCTTTTTGAGGCCGACGAGATTCCAATGGTACCTTTGGATGATGTTCAAGAGGTCTCCAACTACATCGCTGCGCTCCAGCACGGTCTCGCCCGCATGCGCGATGGATTCCCCATGTCGCTGCGGCTTATCCGCGAGATTCATGGCGTGTTGCTTCGTCATGGCCGAGGAGCCTCATCACAACCAGGTGAGTTCCGGCAGTCGCAAAACTGGATTGGAGGAACACGTCCGGGGAACGCGATGTTCGTTCCGCCATCACCTGACAGGTTAGCCGAATGTCTCGACGCCTTCGAGAAGTTTATCCATGTCGAAGACAGGCTTCCTCTCATCGTGAAAGCTGCCCTCGCTCATGTTCAGTTTGAAACAATCCATCCTTTCCTTGATGGTAACGGCCGATTGGGGCGGCTGCTGATTACACTCCTTCTTTGCGCAAGCGGCGTGTTGAGGGAGCCAACCCTTTATCTCAGTCTGTATTTCAAAACCCACAGGTCAACGTACTACGATCTCTTGCAACGTGTTCGCACCAACGGGGATTGGGAAAGCTGGCTCCAATTCTTTCTGGAAGGCGTCACAGAAACTGCCGATCAGGCAGCGAAAACGGCGCAATCTTTACTTCAACTTTTCGAGACCGACGCTAGGCGAATTCAAGGACTCGGTCGTGCGGCTGCGTCTGCGGGCATGGTTCACGGGTTCATGCAGCGCCACGCTATCACAACCCCTCAAAAGGCGAGTAGCGAGCTTAAGTTATCAGAGCCGACGATTAATGCCGTATTTCGTCACTTGCAGGAAATTGGTATTGTCAAGGAAACGACCGGGAAGAAGCGGCGCAGGGCATATGCGTACAGCGCCTATCTCAGCTTGCTCATTGAAGGAACCGAGTCAAAGCGCACAATGGCCGAGATAAAAGAAGTCTAATCGCACTGAATCACCTCGAATTGGCCAAATGCGCTAACGCGTCAGGGGCTGGCTTTTGAGGAATTTGATATAACGGAGATAAAATGCCACTCAACAGATTGATATTCATCTATCTGTTTTCAAAGCGTAATTTCTCTGCAGCTGATTCCTTCCCAAAGCGATTCCGACAAAAGGGGGATAAAAGATCCGCATTCCGCAAGATGCCTATCGCCTTTACGCTGAAATGCTTCGGACTGTCATCGGCTGTTAAGTGTATGCTGAAACTCTTCAAGCGAGGCAATCACCTCGTCGAAACTTGGCGCCGCGCCAAAGATCATGGCTTGCATGTTCCGGGCAACTGAAAAATGTCCGGGCATGCGCGACGCAATCGTCAACCAGTGCGAAGTCTTTCGCAGCCCGCACCCCAACATCAGTTCCGGCGATGCAGTGAAGGTCATAGTAGTGACGGGAAATGCGCTGTCCTTCCTGACGCACTTCGCCGCGTCGATCAAACCAG
>JANOYJ010000515.1:0-2148 GCA_031428815.1 Phyllobacterium sp. | reverse complement strand
GCGACAATTTCGCGGGCAACATAGTTTTGGGGCTTTGCTTAGTCAAGCAGACGAGCGTGAAGAGATGGACAGGATAGTCCATTTTTTATCAACATTTCAGGAAGATGCGGCAAACCTCGCAAATTATTGCAAGCCGTGTGTTATCGTGGGAGTTCAGCTCCAGCCACCGCCATAGGTGCGATAGAATATGTGCCGTCCGATTTTCTTCATCTTTTTCATCGAGCGCGCCCAGCGCGGGCTGACGTAATCGGCATAATAGTGCGTCGATGAGCCAACTTCCGGCAACCAGATCGTGCCATCGGTCACGGCTTTGGCGACCTCTTCGGCTTTTCGCCAATGGTATGGCTCGGTGATCCGATCTTTGATGCCATCGCAAGCAAATGAGAATTGGCATCGATTCTTCCAATCGTCGTTTTGATAGACGACGCCGCAGATTGTATTCGGGTAGGTGGGATTCTTGACGCGATTGAGAATAACCTGAGCCACTGCGGCTTGACCCTTGACGCTTTCGCCCCGCGCTTCAAAATAGACGCCGACGGCCAGACAATGCTGCTCTTTCGCTGAATAAGACGAGACCGGCAGCGCACTTGCTGCCCATGCATGACCGCCTTGTTCCACGGGCCCAAGATTGGTTAGTTTTTTGGGCTCCAACTTTAACAGGCTTTCGAACGGTGATTCAGTTGCAAAATCGGGTTCGACCGGCGCATAGGCATTTGCCGAAATGGCGATTGATTTGTCGTCCGCGAGCTCTGCAATCATTGAAGAAAGCTTAGGTTTGGCAGGCTTCTTGATTTCCTTCTTATAGAACAATTGAGCGATTTTAATTTCCTTGCCTTTGATATCCGTCTTGGAGAAGGCCGTTTTGACTTCACCCGGCAATGTCGGGCGTAACAAGGAACTTTGGCGCTCCAGTACGGAGCCGGCGTTGAAAGCCTTCGGTGGGGCGGTCGGGGCGACGGATACGATGCGACCGCGCTTCTCGGCGCGGTTAACGCGGTCTTCGTCCGGCAAGGCGTCAAGCTCGCCGTTTTTTGATGTCAGGGCAATTTTGCCAATTCCGGGCTGTTCTAAGCCAGCGCCATTGATAGAGCCGGTCGTGATGTCGCCATCCGCGAATGGCATTTCCGCTTGATGCAACGAACCGGCAGCTGATGGCTTCAAATATGCATGCCAACGGGCACCACCATTTTCAGATCCGGAGACTAAGCTGGCCATATCTTGAAAAGCGATGGTGGTCGGGAAAGCGAGAAACATGGCCGCCCCTATAACCAGCGGTGCGACAAACGAGCGATGTGGACGGACCTGCCGCCTATAGGATTCTAGGATCAACACCAAACTACTCCGGAACGCTTACTCAAACACGGCAACAACTGGTTCGAAAATGAAGCATTAACCTTGACGGAGAGTTAATCGGGTGCGCTCAGAGCGACAAAATTTAGCGTTTATCTTTAGCAAAAGGATTCTCGGATGCACGGTAGACCATGCGGATTGGCACACCCTGAATCTTAAACTCTTCGCGCAAATTATTGACCAAATAACGCGTATAAGATTCCGGCACTGATTCCGGCCGCGTGCAACTCAACATAAAGCCGGGCGGACGGGCCTTCACTTGAGTCATATATTTGATTTTCAAGCGGCGGCCGGAAACGGCTGGCGGTGGATGATGCGCCAGAATGCCTTCGAGCCATTTATTGAGTTTTGCTGTCGAGATGCGCTGGTTCCAAACGCGATGCGTGTCGATGATCGCATCCATCAGCTTTTGCAGGCCGTCACCCGTTTCGCCCGACATGGGCACAGCGCGAATGCCCTTGATCTGAGGCAAGAGCCGCGCGGTTTTTTCACGAAGGTCGGCGAGCACGGCTTGACGGTCTTCAATCAAATCCCATTTGTTGAATGCGATAACAGGCGCCCTGCCCTCGCGGACAATCAGGTCAACGATCTGCAAATCCTGCTTCTCGAACGGGATGGTCGCATCAAAGACGATGACTACGACTTCGGCAAATCTAATAGAACGCAGTGCATCACCAACCGAGAGCTTCTCCAGCTTCTCTTCAATGCGCGACTTGCGTCGCAGCCCCGCTGTGTCGTAAAGACGAAGGCTTCGGCCTTTGTAGTCCCAATCCACCGAAATGGAATCGCGGGTAATAC
>JANOYJ010000514.1:0-3038 GCA_031428815.1 Phyllobacterium sp. | reverse complement strand
AGGACCCGGGCTTCATTGACCATGTCGTCAACAAGAAGGCTGAGGTCATCCGCGTTTATCTGCCGCCCGATGCCAACACACTGCTGTCGGTGACGGACCATTGCCTGCGCAGCCGCAATTACGTCAATGTCGTCATCGCCGGCAAGCAGCCCTCTCCGCAATGGCTCGGCATGGACGCCGCCATTGAACACTGCTCCGCCGGAATCGGGATATGGCATTGGGCGGGCAGCGACGGCGGCGGCGAGCCGGACATCGTGATGGCGTGCTGTGGCGATGTTCCGACACTTGAAACAATGGCCGCCGTCGATCTGCTGCGCGCACAATTTCCCGAATTGAAAGTCCGCGTGGTCAATGTCGTTGACTTGATGAAGCTCCAGTCACAAAGCGACCATCCGCATGGCTTGAGCGATGCGGACTTTGACAGCCTCTTCACTGTCAATAAGCCGGTCATCTTTGCCTACCACGGCTACCCCACGCTGATTCACCGGCTCACCTATCGCCGCAAAAACCATGGGAATTTTCATGTGCACGGTTACAAGGAGGAAGGCACGACGAGCACGCCGTTTGACCAGGTGGTGATGAACGGTCTCGACCGCTTTCATCTCATGGCCAACGCCATTGACCGCGTGCCGCACCTTAGTGCAAGCGCGGGCCAAGTCAAAAAGGCTGTCGACGAGAAACTGGTAGAACATAAACGCTATATCGCCAAATACGGTGAAGACATGCCGGAAATCCAGGATTGGCGATGGGGAGCGCAAGCGTAGTTCCATGGCATATCTCCAGCGCATTTTTCTGGTTAGGCACGGTGAAACCGCGTCGTCGCTTTCCGGCCAACACACGGGTCGGACCGATATTCCCTTGACCGCCAAGGGCGAGGAAGATGCCCGCAATGTGAACGGGCGAATGCGCCTCACGGCTTTCAACGCGGTGTTCACCAGCCCGCTTCAACGCGCGCGGCGAACGGCCGAATTGGCTGCGCCCGCCACTCCTGCGGAAATCGATCCTGATCTGATTGAGTGGGACCATGGCGAATACGAGGGCCTGAGAACAAGTGAAATTCGCGCCACAAGACCAGAGTGGACGATCTTCAAGGATGGATGTCCAGGTGGTGAAACGCCGGCTCAGATTTCCTTGCGGGCGGACCGGATTATTGCGCGGTTCCACAATTTTGAAGGTGATATCGCCGTCTTCTCGCATGGCCACTTCGGTCGCGCTTTGGCGGCACGGTGGATTGGATTGGAGCTTGAACAAGCCTTGCATTTTCAGCTGGACACGGCGTCGCTCAGCATTTTGGGTTGCGAACATCAGGGCACTTCAGAGCCAGCGATCATTCTGTGGAATGCATTGCCTGATGAAAAGCTTGGTCCATGAACGTGCCAGCTACCGAAGAACAAAGCATCTCAAGTCGGTTGAATCAGCACTGTCTCTGCATCACTCTCAACCGCAACTGCTTGCCGAGACCGTTGGTCGCGCGGCAGATGATGCAGCTTTCAGCATTGAACGCTTGAAAGCGGCCAAACCTGGCCGGTGGTGCTCGCGGGCTCATCGATGCAGGCAGAAGATTTTGATAAACGGCGGAATGGCCTCTTCAACGGGGCAGATCGGCCACGATGCGTGGCGTTCATTGATGATCGTCTAACCCGCTGGCGCGGCAGCCGTTGCGCGCCCGTGGCATCGACGCTGTGATCGGCGATGCAGCAGCACTCACCTATGACGCGGGAAAACTCCTTCTTCTCGACTTTCTCATCCGCCGCTCTGACTTTGCGCCAATCTCCGCCAAAGGGACTGGCAGTTTCTGCTGCTTCATCAAGCAGGACCAATGCCAAGGACGGCGATGGCGGACCTTGCGATCATCAGTTCCTCGTCGGTGCGCATGACCCGCACCTCGATGCCCCTGCCCTCAGCTGAAATGAGTGGCGCATTCGCCAAGTTGCGTTGCGGGTCTATTTCGATCCCCAAAAAACCCAAACCATCACAGATCCGGGCGCGAACCGAAGGTGCGTTCTCGCCAACGCCGCCGGCAAACACCAGTTGATCCACTCCGCCGAGCGCGGCGGCGAACGCGCCAATCCATTTCCTGACCTGATAGCAAAACAGTGCAACGGCCTCGGCCGCGCGCACATCCTGTGTTTCAAGGGAGAGCAATTCACGCATGTCGGAACTGATCTCCGACAGCCCCAAGAGTCCGGACTGAGTGTTGGCCATGTCGTCGAATTGCTGCGCGCTCATCTGTTCTGTGCGCGCAAGGTAGGACATGAGGCCGGGATCGATGTCGCCGGATCGGGTGCCCATCGGAAATCCGGAGGCCGGCGTGAACCCCATGCTTGTGTCCACAGCCTTTCCCTTGTGCACCGCAGCCAGGCTCGCGCCGTTGCCAAGATGGGCGAGGATGACCCTGCCGCCCGCGGCCTCCGCTCCTGCCTGGCTCGAAAGCTCGCTCATGAGGAATGCATAGGACAATCCGTGAAAACCGTACCGGCGCACTCCCAGCGCCTCATAGCGACGCGGGATCGGCAACACTCGGGCAACCCGTGGCATTTCGCGGTGAAAGGCGGTGTCGAAACACGCCACCTGCGGAAGGTCAGGAAAACGGTGTGCAACCGCCTCCGCCAGAAGAATTTCCTGCGGAAGATGCTGGGGAGAGAATGGAATCAGCGAGTGCAGCTTACCCATCATCTGTGGGGTGATGCGCTGCGGCTCCCAATAGTCAGGTCCGCCATGCACGAAACGATGCCCCACCGCAGTCACGGCGGAGCCACCGCCAATCTGCTCCAGCCACTCCAACAAGGCGCCGGCTGCAGCGGTGTGATCTGGCGCAGCCACCGCTTTTGAAAAATCTTCCCCCGGTTTTAGACCTTTCACCCGCACGTTAGCCTGCGGCGAACCAATCCGCTCAATGGCGCCGCCCATGGTCCGCTTCACCGCCTCGCCCGCCTCAAACAACGCGAATTTGATGCTCGATGAGCCGCCATTGATGGTCAGGATGTGCGGGTTAGCGGATTTCACCGATGTCACCTTTTTTGTTGCCTGGGCCAAGA
>JANOYJ010000513.1:0-2770 GCA_031428815.1 Phyllobacterium sp. | reverse complement strand
TTCTTTCAGCGGATATTTCTTGTTGATCGGCACCAGAACGTCGCGCAATTCATCGCGTGTCGCATGCAGCGAAATGGCCAGCATAACGCCGGTCTCCGCGCCGATTGCGCCAATCATCGGCACAACGCCTGAGGTCGACAGCGTGATGCGGCGCTTGGACAAAGCCAGACCATCTCCATCCGAAACGATCAAAAGCGCGTCGCGCACATTGTCGTAGTTATACAAGGGCTCGCCCATGCCCATCATGACGATGTTCGAAACAAGCCGCCCCTCGGACGGCACTATCGCCCCCGCTGGCGTATCTCGATGCGGGAAGTCGCCGAGCCGGTCGCGGGCGACAAGCAATTGCGAGAGGATTTCCTCGGTGGTGAGATTGCGCACCAGCTTTTGTGTGCCGGTATGGCAGAAGGTGCAGGTCAAGGTGCAGCCGACTTGGCTGGAGATACAGAGAGTGCCGCGCCCTTCTTCAGGAATATAGACCGTCTCAATTTCGACGGGTCGCCCCGCGCCGCGCGGCGGAAAGCGGAACAGCCATTTTCGCGTGCCATCCGAGGAGATTTGTTCTTCAACAATTTCCGGGCGCTGGATGGTGAAAGCATCAGAGAGCCGCGTCACCAAATCTTTGGAAATATTGCGCATGTCGGCAAAATCCGACACGCCGCGCACATAAAGCCAATGCCAAAGTTGCTGCACCCGCATTTTGGTCTGCGACGGCGCGATCCCAACACTTTGCAACGCCACACTCAGCTGCGACCGCGTCATCCCGATCAGCGACGGCTTGTCGCTCATCGCCGGGCGCAATGCGTCGCGCGTGACTGGCTGGGTTAAGTCTATTGAAATGCTCATCGAAAAGTCCGGTTGTTCGGCGTCGCTCTAACACCAAAGTTCGGCTGGGTCACCAAAAGCTTGAAAGCAAAAAGGCCGGTCAACAAAACCGGCCTCGCGATAATAAATACGCAAGCGACCTACTTACAAACCTTAATCGCATCCAAAGCTTTGGAAATGCCTTTCAGCGAATACGTATAATTTGTCGCCGTGCCGCGTTTGGATGTGGCCGCAACGGCCATCGCTTTGCCGGTCTTCATTGCCGCAATGAGCAATGGCTCTTCGGCGGCGTTTTCCATCCATGCGGATTTGCCGGAGGTGAACAGCGAGAAGCTCTTGGCATCGATGGTGAGCGTGACCTTGGTATTGGCCTTCAACTCGTAACCGGCCATGAATTGCGGCTCGAAGGAAACATTTTGACCGGGCTTTTGGCTGACCAGAAAGAAATTGTCGCCATGATCGACCGCGTCAGGCTTCTTCGTTGCCGGAACGGTCAGAACATAGCAAACCTTGCCGCTACCCGCGACATAGGAATACGCGCCCCAAGCTTGGAACTTGCCGATTTGGCTCGGTGATTGGGCGAAAGCCGCGCTGGCAAAGCCGAGCGAGAGTGCGGTTGCCACCAACAATGATTTCATGCGCATGAACGTGTTAATCCTCTTGGTCGCCTGGAGCATACAAGACAAAGCGCGGCTTGTGACCTGTTTCATTCAATTTTGAACCATTTCTAGTTACTGAATGGTGAATCCCGGTCAAATCTATCTTAAAGCGCATTTCATCTCGCTGATCGGGCGACATACCAGCCCTGCAACTTTGCATGCGTGACAATAACGGCGGGATTTTGACTGACAGCCCGGGCCAAACCGGCTAAGCAACGTTCATCTACAAGGGAGCTGGAATGAAGCCTGAGGCGAAAGACCGTTTCGCACAACTCGCGGAACGCGTGGCGTCAACGCGCGACCGCTCGGCTTTCATTGAGCTTTTCGACTATTTCGCCCCGCGCATCAACGGCTATTTACAACGTCTCGGCATGAAGCAGGGCCAAGCCGAAGATTTGGCGCAGGAAGTGATGCTGACGCTTTGGCAAAAAGCGCATTTGTTTGATCCGATAAAATCCTCGCTCTCGACCTGGCTGTTTCGCGTGGCGCGCAATAAACGAATTGATGCGTTGCGCCGCGACCGTTCAGGCCTTCTCGACGCCACCGACCCGATGTTTCAGCCGTCCGCGCCAGAAGCTGCCGATGTCTCCATGGATGCCGTGACGCGTGATGAGCGCGTACGGCTTGCCATGGCCCAGCTTCCGGGAGAGCAATTGGAACTCATACGTTTGGCGTTTTTTGACGGGCTTTCACATACCGAAATTGCTGAACGCACCGGCCAGCCGCTCGGCACCGTGAAATCGCGCATCAGACTGGCCTTCGCTCGCCTTCGCAGAGTTATTTCCAGCGACGATCAAGTGGATGTCGACTAAGCTTCCTTCAGCGCATCCCGCGCGGCAGCGCGATGAGCTTCGGTGATTTCACCGCGCACGGAGGCAAAGGCTGCTGTCAGCACAGCAATGTCGTCGGAAAAGCCAAATAGCAGGAGAAAATCGGGGATCGCATCCAAGGGCAGGATGAAATAGGCCAGAGCCGCGAGAAGAATGCCCCGAACCCTCATAGGCGTTGCCGGGTCCATCGCGCAGAAATAGGCTGCAACGACTTCGTCTATAAATGGAACACGCCGAGCGCCACGTTTTACCGCCCGCCAAAACTCTGATTCAACGAAGCGCTTTTGGTCATTGCCCGTTTCGGACTCCAGAATATCTTCACTAAGGTTCTTCTTCATCTTTCTCCATCCTTGATGGAGTAAAACATGGTAAGGGTTGGGCACACAGACAAGATGTTCGTCAGCTACGAATAGGAATCTTGTTGATCTCCCGCGCGAGTGCGACGTCGCGCTCGCT
>JANOYJ010000512.1:0-7833 GCA_031428815.1 Phyllobacterium sp. | reverse complement strand
GCTGACCGCGCGCGGTGAAGAGACCGAGCGTGTGCGCGGACTTGCAACGGGCGCGGACGACTATGTCGTCAAGCCCTTCTCGACGCCAGAATTGATGGCGAGGGTCAAGGCGTTGCTGCGCCGTTCAAGGCCGGAGATCATTGCCTCGCAATTGAAGGTCTCTGAGATTGAACTCGACCGCGACGCGCACCGGGTGCATCGCGGGGGGCGCGAACTAAAGCTCGGACCAACAGAGTTTCGTTTGTTGGAATTTTTGATGCAGGCACCGGGCCGCGTATTTTCGCGTACGCAATTATTGGACGGCGTCTGGGGGCAGGATATTTATGTCGACGATCGTACCGTCGATGTTCACGTCGGACGCCTGCGCAAAGCCATTAATCGCGGCAAAGAGAGTGATCCCATCCGCACGGTACGCGGGTCAGGTTATTCGATCGAGCAACAAAATTAGATTTTAGGGCTAGCGAAGGCGCTTGCGCTCGCCTGCAGGCTGATAAGCCAGCTTTGAATGATACCCGCAATAGGGGCCGCTATCGGGTGCTTCATTGCCGCAAAAAGAGAAATCTTCATGCATCGGGTCGCCTTGCGGCCATTTGCAAGTGGTTTCGGTCAATTGCACCAGTTTCATTTCGCGCGACACGGGCACGATATAAAGCGGGCTGATTTCCGAGACAGTCTGCGAGCGGGCAACAGCCACATAATCCATTTTCAGTGCGGCATTGCCGACCGAATGGCTATGCGAGGAGCCGCGGCTCGATGATTGCGGGCGGCTGGAGGACATGCGTGGCGCAGACGCGCTTGATGCTGCTGATACTTTCTTGACGCGCGGGGTGGACGAGGTGCTCTTGCCTCGGCCCGAAAGCTTCAAACGATGCACTTTGCCAATAACAGCGTTACGGGTGACATTACCAAGTTGTCCGGCAATTTGGCTGGCGCTGAGGCCTTCTGCCCATAGCTTTTTCAGCATCTCGACGCGTTCATCAGTCCAATTCATCTTTAACCCCAAACCAGCTTATTAAAAGCTTGAATCCATCATCCCCACACAGCCATTGCCGGATGGAGGCACAACATCTACGCTCACACTAAGGGATGCCGTACGAAATCTAGTTTCTATGGTCAGAATCTAGCCTATTACGTATAAGGAAGACAAGAGTCGCTTCCCTGGCAAGCATCCGACTTTTTGGGTTTTCCCCAACTTGCGAATCAACCTGCAACAACATTGCAACAGTGGCAAAATTATAGCGGTGCACAACTTGATTCCGCCGGAAATCGCTTGACTTCAACTTTGTTGACTTTTGCGCTCAAAATACAGATATTGACGAAAGGCCGCCTGCCAAAGGCGGCTTTTTTAATTCCCGTCGACAAGTCCCCCTGACGAAAGCGCCTGCCATGACAAATTCTAATGCCCTTTATACAGCGTTTGCCCGGATTCCACTCCGGTTCGAGCGCGGCGAAGGCGTCTGGTTGTTTACAGAGGATGGCGAGCGCTATTTGGATTTTGCTGCCGGTATAGCAGTAAATTCGCTCGGCCATTCGCATCCGCATTTGGTGGATGCGTTAAAAAACCAAGCCGAAAAACTTTGGCATGTCTCGAACTTGTATGAATCGTCCGGCCAAGAGCGTCTTGCAGAACGTCTTTGTGAGGCAAGTTTTGCCGACCGCGTCTTCTTCGGCAATTCGGGGGCGGAAGCCTTGGAATGCGCCATTAAAACTGCCCGGCGCTATCATTATGCCAATGGCGCGCCGCAAAGGGTGCGGTTTGTCACATTCGAAGGCGCGTTTCATGGACGCACCTTGGCGACGCTTTCCGCTGGAGGGCAGGCGAAGTATCTTGAAGGGTTCGGCCCAAAAGTTGACGGTTTTGACCAAGTGCCATTCTGCGATGTCGCAGCATTGAAAGCGGCGATCACGGATGAAACCGCAGCTGTCTTAATCGAACCCGTGCAGGGGGAAGGCGGTGTGCGTGTTGTTAGCCACGAGGTCATGAAGGAAATCCGGGCCATTTGCGACGAGGCAGGTATTCTTCTCGTCTTCGATGAAGTGCAATGCGGCACGGGGCGCACCGGCAAATTGTTTGCGCATGAATGGGCGGGCATTTCGCCGGATATTTTGGCCGTTGCCAAGGGCATTGGCGGCGGGTTCCCGCTTGGTGCCTGCCTTGCCACGGAAGCCGCAGCGAAGGCGATGACGCCCGGCAGCCATGGCACGACCTATGGCGGCAACCCGCTGGCGATGGCGGTGGGCAATGCGGTGCTTGACGTTATTTTGGCAGATGGCTTTTTTGACCATGTGCGCGATGTGTCACTCGTCATGAAACAGGGTCTGGCTTCTATTGCCGACCGTTTTCCGGATGTGATTTCAGAAGCGCGTGGCACGGGGCTGTTGATGGGTTTGAAATGCGTTGTGCCGAACACTGAGATGGTCGGAGCGCTGCGCGACGAACATCTCTTATCAGTCGGTGCGGGTGACAATGTCGTGCGGCTGCTGCCACCGCTCACCGTGACTGTTGCAGAAGTGCGCGAGGCGCTTGGCCGTATTGAAGCAGCGGCGGCCAATTTGTCGAGTGTTTCCACTAGAAAGTCAGCGTAATATTATGACGGCCAAATCCAAACGGAATTTCACTGACCTTTCTGCCATTTCCCCACATGATCTGCGCACTATTCTCGACGATGCCAAATCCCGCAAAGCATTGCTTAAGGCCGGTCACGGCGAGCGCCCGTTTGAAGGCAAGGTCATGGCGATGATTTTTGATAAGCCTTCGACCCGCACACGCATTTCCTTCGATGTCGGCATGCGGCAAATGGGCGGCACAACCATTGTGATGACTGGCTCCGAAATGCAGCTTGGCCATTCGGAATCCATTGCCGATACCGCCAAAGTCTTGTCGCGCTATGTCGATCTCATCATGATCCGCACCACGGCGCATGACCGCATGTTGGAGCTCGCCGAACACGCGACGATCCCGGTTATTAACGCACTGACCGACGACACCCATCCCTGCCAGATTATGGCGGACATCATGACCTATGAGGAGCATCGCGGGCCGGTCAAAGGCAAGAAATTTGCTTGGTCGGGCGATGGTAATAATGTCTTGCATTCGATGGTTGAGGCGTCAGCACAGTTCGGCTTTGACATGGCGATCGGTATTCCAGAAGGGTCCGAGCCGCAGCAGCGTTATATCGATTGGGCGCGAAAGCAGGGCTCGCAGGTTCACATGACCAATGACCCGGTAGAAGCCGTCAAAGATGCCGATTGCGTTGTAACGGATTGCTGGGTGTCGATGGGGCAAGAAGCCCGAGCGCGCGGGCACAACGTGTTCCAACCTTTCCAAGTCAATTCCAAGCTGCTCAGTAACGCCAAGCCGGATGCGCTTTTTATGCATTGCCTGCCAGCGCATCGCGGCGAGGAAGTCACCGACGAGGTAATTGACGGGCCTCAATCAGTGGTGTTTGACGAGGCGGAGAACAGGCTGCATGCGCAGAAATCCATTCTCGCATGGTGCATGAACGAGATTTGACGCGATGAGCGACGTTCAACCTGAAATCGGGCTAGCGCCCGCTGGCGATGATGCCGTTGTGCCGTTTCAAGTGGCGGCGCTGGATACACGCGGTCGCGCCGTTCAATTGGGCGCGATGCTGGACGGCATCCTTGGACGCCATGCCTATCCGCCCGAAGTGGCGCGGCTTCTAGCCGAAGCGGTGGCGCTGACGGTTATTCTCGGCACCTCGCTCAAGTTCAGCGGCAAGTTCATTTTGCAGACGCAGTCCAATGGCCCGGTAAGCATGCTGGTCGCCGATTTTCGTGCGCCGCAGTCGGTTCGCGCCTATGCGAATTTCGACGCCGAACTTTTGGCAGAGGCAATCGCTGAAGATCGCACCTCGCCTGCCGAACTGCTTGGCAGTGGCACTTTGGCGCTGACCATTGACCAAGGCGAGCATATGCAGCGTTATCAGGGGATTGTGGCGCTTGATGGCTCCAGTCTCGAGGAAGTGGCGCGGGTGTATTTCCGGCAGTCCGAACAAATACCGACCCATGTCCGGTTATCTACCGCAACGCTTATTGAGCGCAATGCGTCGGGCGAAATGGTGGAGCGCATTCGAGCAGGCGGCATGATCGTGCAGTTTTTGCCCGAAAGCCCGGATCGTATGCGACACAGCGATCTCTCCGGCGGCGATGCACCCGAAGGTGTTGAGATAATCCACAATGAAGACGATGCTTGGATGGAAGCCAAGGCTTTGGCTTCGACAATTGAAGATTCCGAACTCACCGATCCGCAAGTTGGCGTCGAGGGTCTGCTTTACCGCTTGTTCAATCAGCACAACGTGATCGTCTATCCAGCTACCAACGTTTTGGATGAATGCGCTTGTTCGGAAGACAAAATTCGCGACGTGCTGAGGGGCTTTTCCGCCGAGGAAATCCGGGACTCAATTGAGGATGGCGTGATCCGCGTCACATGCGAATTTTGCTCAACGCATTATGTGTTTAAACCGGAAGAGTTCGGGGTCTAATTCAACACCCGCTTCCCGCCCGGAATATCCAGCGAGAACGCTGGTATATCAATCTCGAAATCCCGCCCGTCCTCTGAGCGCATTTGATAGCGACCGACCATGGTGCCGGAGGGCGTGGTTAGCGGGCAGCCGGAGGAATAGGAATAGCTGTCGCCCGGATTAAGGATCGGTTGCTCGCCGACAACACCCGGCCCGCGCACCTCATCAACCTTGCCATTCTGGTCGGTGATTTTCCAATAGCGCGACTGCAATTGCACGGATTGTTCGGACTGATTTTCAATAACAATGCGATAAGCCCAGACATACCGGCTCTCGTCCGGCTCCGATTGATGATCGAGATAAACGGGTTCAACTGATACTGCGATGTCATGCGTGACCTGCCGGTACATGCAATCTCCTTTGGGAGACAAGATACAAGCGGAGCGCAGTAGACGTCAATCGCGCGACTGGAGAGGTACCGCAAAGTGTTAGTGCGATCCCCAAATCATATCAGATGTATCCAGCGTCCATCAGCCACAGCAGCAGCGAAGCCGTCACCGCCGCAAACCCTGTGCCCAATGCCACAGCACCGGAAACGGCAGGTACGACTTCATCGTTTTTCTGCGAAAACAAAAAGGCGTTCGCACCCGTCGGCATGGCGGCGAAAAGTACGGCCACTTTCAGCCACAGGGGCGGCAACGACACCGCATAACGGGCGATCAAAAACACGAAAATCGGCATCGCAACCATCTTTAACGCAATCAAGGCAAACATGCCGGCCCAGCTGCCGCGCAAACTGTAGGCGGCGAGCGAAACGCCCAGCGCCAATAGCGCTGTTGGAACACCCGCATCGCTTAACATCGACAACATTCTATCAGGCACCGGATGAAGGCCCAACCCGGTCAAACGCCAAAGCGCACCCGCCAGCAGAGCAAGTATGATGGCATTGCCAATCAGCATTTTGCTGAGGGTCTTAAACACGTCCGCAAGTGAGAATGAGGAGGAATGTCGCGACAATTCACGGTGCAAGGTCGCGGCTGTCCAAAGCACGGGCGCGTGTATGGATAGGATCATGCCAAGCGGTTCAGCAATAACCGGCCCAAAATGCGCCAGTGCTAACGGCGTGCCTAGAAGTGCGAGATTACCAAAACCTGCTGCCATGGAGGCCGCCGCGCCACCCGACACATTAAGGCTGGTGATGTGCCGCGACACCCAGGCCGTAAGCAACCATGTGAGTGCCAATCCACCGTAGAAAGCCAGCCACAAGGCCCAAGGTGCGCCCTCCTGCACTCCCATCGAGGTAACGGTGCGAAACAAGAAGGCCGGAATGGCTACGTTGAAAACAAACAGCCCTATGCCGCGCCCCGCGGCGGCGTCGATAATGTTGGTTTTGGCCAAACCATACCCAAGTATAATTAGCCCGAAAACGGGGAGAACTGTGTCTATCATGGTGTTAAAGATGGTCGGGTATGTCGCGTCACGTCAAGGCCCTCAACAGATACAGATTCTCCGTCGCTGACCGTCTGCGATTGAAAGAAAAGCGGGCACCACTTTTAGGTGCTTGCCGGTTTCCTCAAGCCGCGCGCTTTCCACCATAGGGATCAAAACGCTCGTAAAACGTCTCGCTCTTGGCCGCCATTTCTTCCAGCAATTTATTACCCTTGAACTGCGGGCCGTATTTCTTTTGCAGTTCTTTCGCCCGCTTGAGAAAACCGGCTGCGCCAATGCCGTCAATGTAAGAAAGCGTACCGCCGGTGTAAGGGGCGAAGCCAAACGCTAGAATCGAGCCGACATCGGCCTCACGAGGATCGGTGACGATGCCTTCTTCCATGACGCGTGCGGCCTCCAGAGCGATCACATAAAGGAAGCGCTCTTTGAGTTCGTTGACGTCCACTTTGTCAGCATCCTGCTGCGGATAGAGGGTTTTGAGTTCCGGCCAAAGATGCTTTTTAGCTGGCTTGGCCGGGTAATCATAAAAGCCCTTGCCGTTCTTACGACCTAGGCGCCCATGCTTCACGGCCATGGTCTCGATGAGTTCGATGTGGCGCGGATCGACGGCCTTTGGACCCAAATCGGCGAGCGTTGCCTTGAGGATTTTCTGGGAAAGGTCGATCGCGGTTTCATCGTTGAGTGCAAGCGGTCCAACGGGCATACCGGCCATACGGGCGGCGTTTTCAATCATAATCGGCGGCACGCCTTCAATCAGCATGTTATAGGCTTCCGACATATAACGCAGTACACAGCGGTTCACATAGAAACCACGCGTGTCGTTGACGACAATCGGGGTCTTCTTGATGGCGCGGACATAATCCAACGCCACGGCCAGCGCCTTGTCGCCGGTCTTCTTGCCCATGATGATTTCAACCAGCATCATTTTATCGACGGGTGAGAAGAAATGGATGCCGATGAAGTTTTTTGGGCGTTTGGAAACAGTGGCGAGGCCAGTAATCGGAAGCGTTGAGGTGTTGGAAGCGTAGATTGCGGAGGAGGCCAAAACCGCTTCGGCCTTTTCTGTCACGACGCGCTTCACATCGCGATCTTCGAACACGGCTTCGATAACGAGATCACAACCCTCGAGATCGGCATAGTCCGCCGTCGGCGTGATGAGGGCGAGGAGTGCGTCCTTGTCTTCCTGGCTGGCGCGGCCCTTTTGCATGTCCTTGGTGATGAGATCATCCGAGGTCGCCTTGCCCTTGTTGGCAGCGTCGATGTCGCGGTCGAGAATGGTGACGGGAATGCCCGCCTTGGCAGTCACATAGGCAATGCTTGCGCCCATAAAACCCGCACCAACGACGCCGATTTTCTTGAGTTTGACGGGTTCAACGTCTTTCGGACGCCGCGCACCTTTGTTTAGTTCTTGCAAGGACACAAACAGCGAGCGGATCATCATGCCTGCGGCTGTGGTTTGCAGTACATTGGTGAAATAGCGCTGCTCGATGCGAAGGCCCGTGTCGAAAGGCACCAGCAGGCCCTCGTAAACGCATTTCAAAATAGCGGCAGCGCCGGGATAATTGGCTTGCGTTTCACGGCGGAGAATCGCCGTCGCAGCGGGCCAGAGATTGGCACCGGCTGGTGAATAGACGGCACCGCCGGGAAGTTTGAAACCCTTCTCGTCCCAAGGCTGCACGGCTTTCAAGCCGTTCTTAATCATCGCCTTGGCGGCCTCAATGAGGTTTTCCGGCGCGACGACTTCGTGCACCAGACCCATGGCCTTGGCGCGGGATGGTGAGAGGTTTTGGCCCGTGGTCATCATCTGCAAGGCGTCTTGCGCATTGGTGAGACGCGGGACGCGCTGCGTTCCGCCGGCACCGGGGAATATGCCGACTTTGACCTCAGGAAGTGCCATTTT
>JANOYJ010000511.1:0-2770 GCA_031428815.1 Phyllobacterium sp. | reverse complement strand
CCATAGAGATGGACGTATACATTGCTCTCTTGCGCCAAAGCCGCAACCTTCTCGACATCAAGGCCGATGAGATTCTCCATCACACAATCGGAGTGGCGGGCCGGATTGCCGAGCGGTCGGCCGGAAATGGCGCGGATATGTTGTTCGAACTGCGAAATAACACAGGCGGCTTCCGTCCAATGGCCGGAATTATGCACACGCGGGGCGATTTCGTTGACCAGAAGCGCGCCGCTTTCCAACACGAAGAACTCGACGCCGATAATTCCGACATAGTCCAATGATGTCAGAATCTTTTTGGCAGAAGCAAGCGCCATCTGTGTCGTATGCATGGATACACCGGCAGGCAGTGTTGAACTCTCTAAGATGCCTTCACGGTGCACATTGCGCGCCGGGTCGTACGCTTCGACGGTCCCATCCAACCCCCGCGCGGCCATTACAGAAATTTCGGCCACAAACGGCACAAATCCTTCAAGGATCAGCCCGTTGCCAGCCAACGAGGTCAAGGCGGCAGCAGCTTCATCCGCTGACGCATTCTTCAGAACCGCCTGACCTTTACCGTCATAGCCAAGGCGCCGCGTCTTCAAAACGCCTGAGCCAGCGAACGCTTCTAGTGCGTCGGCGAGTTCTTGGATTGTATCAATTGCATGAAACGGTGCGGTCTCTACACCGATGCTGTTGAGAAAGCTTTTCTCCGTCACCCGGTCCTGTGCGGCCTCTAAAGCATTGGGCTTGGGGTAAACCGGCGTGATCTCTTGTATAGTGTTCGCCGCCGCCACCGGCACATTTTCAAACTCATAAGTCACGACATTACATTGCTTGGCGAACGCCTGTAAAGCGGCGACATCCTCATAACCCGCCACGATATGCGCGTTGGCGACCTGCGCCGCCGGAGCGTTGGTATCGGGATCAAAGACGACGACCTTATAGCTGAACCGCGCCGCCGCCATGGCCAGCATCCGGCCCAACTGACCGCCGCCAAGAATGCCAATCGTGGAGCCCGCACTCAGCGCCATCAGGATTGCGTCTCGTCAACTGGATGTTCGGCGACCTTTGCCGTCTGCGCCGTGCGCCATGCCTCCAAACGATCCGACAGAGCAGCATCTGACAAAGCCAGCACAGAGGCGGAAAGCAGAGCCGCATTGACCGCTCCGCTCTTGCCAATCGCCAAAGTGCCGACAGGAATGCCCGCCGGCATTTGCACAATCGACAAGAGCGAATCCTGACCCGACAGAGCTTTGGATTCCACGGGCACGCCGAAGACCGGCAAAACTGTCATGGATGCTGTCATGCCCGGCAGATGCGCCGCGCCGCCCGCGCCCGCGACAATGACCTTAAAACCCTTGATTTTCGCACTTTTGGCGAAGTGATAAAGCCGGTCCGGCGTGCGATGCGCAGAGATAATGAGCGATTGATAGGACACGCCCAGCGCATCCAACGTCTCTGCGGCATGACGCATCGTTGGCCAATCAGATTGGCTACCCATAATGATCGCAACGTCTTTTGATTTTTCGCTCATCGTGCGCCCGCCTCAAACAAGGGACGCCACCTATCGCATATTGGCAGGGGCGGCAAGAATAGCTTTTGAGACAATTTGAGAATTCGTCCTGCCGAGTCAGTTGATGTGGATTGTCGAGAACCGGAGCGGAGTGGATTTAATATCCATGAGCACCGGAAGCGTAGACAGGTCACATCAGATGGCCGACAGGGTAGAATTATCGAGTGGTCTCAGGCGATGATGTCCGGGATAAACTGATCCTCCAGCCGCTGAAGCTGGTCTTTAATGGTCAGCTTTTTCTTTTTCATGCGCTGAATTTGCAGAACATCGCAGCCCGTCTGAATCATTGCCGCAATCGCTGCATCAAAATCCGCATGGTCCTGTTTCAGTCGCGCAAATGCGAGGCGGATTTCGGCCTGTTCCTGTTCGATCATTGCTTACCTATGGTTGATACTGGACCTGGTCCCGGTTGGCTTGGCAATCGCTCCAGACCGGAACCGGGTTGCGTTGGGGCGTTTATCACAAATTTACCAAAAAGAAAATCCTACCAGAGACTATTCGACAATAAAGAGGACTCATGTCACACTGTCATCATCCCGTCACATGCGCTTCGCGACGGGAGGGTTAGTGTCCTTCAAACCGAATAAGGGAGAACTATCCATGTCGATTGAGTCTCATCTCTCGCAATTGCAAAAAAAGCATCATGCGCTCGAGACCGAACTGGCCAACGCCGTCCAACATCCTTCTGTAGACGATCTTGAAATTGCCGAGTTGAAACGACGAAAGCTGGTTCTTAAAGACGAAATCGAGAAGCTTCGAACGACCCATTAATTTTGGTCGTGATTGGACTACTGGACAGAGCGAACGGTCTCGCCCGCTCTAAAGTTGGCTTTGTCTAGATATTCCAGAATTGATCGACCCAGAGATTGATCGGCGTGAATCCGTCCGCCGAGATGGAATAAATGCGGCTCGTGCCCTCAGCGCGAACCTGAGCAAGATTTGCATCCAAAAGCGCCTTCAAATGTTGCGATACGGCCGGGCGCGAAATATCGGGCAAGATATTTGCAAGCTGATTGACGGTCTTCGGCCCGCGCCGAAGCTCCTCAAGAAGCACGCGACGGTTCGGGTCTGAAATCGCAGCAAAGGCATCTGACCGGGTCATATCCGCAATAAAAGGCGAAAATGTCTTTACGTCAATTGGACGCTTCAGTGCCGCGCGGATCAAGTCGCACAGCTTCCGGCGTCAAAGCGCGTTCGCCCAATATGCTCTTGAAC
>JANOYJ010000510.1:0-8595 GCA_031428815.1 Phyllobacterium sp. | reverse complement strand
GTTCGACAGCTTCAATCCGGCGCTGGACGGCTTGCTGGACTGTCCGCATTACACGCGGCCCGAAGCATGGCAAGGCCAACATCGCCCGGCGGCATGGCATGCGAGCGTCCGGCCTGCAGATAGATTTCCCGCGCGTTGGTGGCAATCTCCGCGTCGCTTTCCAGCATCACGCCCTTCGGCGCGCGGTGCACACCCTCATAGCTCGTCTCCGCCGCGTGGCACATGGCGCAGCGGCCAAGCACGGTGTCGCGGACTTTGGAGAAATGCGCATCCGCAAGGAACGTCTGTTGAAGCGGCGAGACTTCAGCTTTCGCTTGCTCGCCTGACAGAATTTTCGGTACGGTCGAGAGCCATATGATGACGATGAAAATCAACGCGGTCGCGAGCCAAGTCCAGGTGGGGTTGCCTTTGCGCGCATGCATCGAGTTGAAATAATGCCTTATGGTGACGCCCATGAGGAAAACCAGCGACGCGATGATCCAGTTATACTGCGTGCCGAAGGCCAGCGGATAATGGTTCGACAGCATCAGGAACAACACCGGCAGCGTCAGGTAGTTATTGTGCAGCGAGCGCTGCTTGGCCTGTTTACCCAGCGCAGGATCCGGCACATCACCCTTCAGCAGCGACGCCACGACTTTCTTTTGATTAGGAATAATAATAAAAAACACGTTCGCCGACATGATGGTTGCCGTGAAAGCGCCAAGATGCAAAAGCGCCGCGCGGCCAGTGAACAGCTGTGTGTAACCCCAAGCGGCGAACACCAGTATGAAATACAACAGTACCATCAGCTGTGTGTCATTCTTGCCAAGCGGCGACTTGCAGATCAGATCATAGGCGATCCAGCCAAGACCAATTGAGGCAAGCGAGATGAGAATTCCCGTCAGCGGCGAGACATCGAGCACGTTCTTATCGACCAGATAGAGATCCGCCCCGACGTAATAGACGACGAACAGCATGGCAAAACCCGACAGCCAGGTCGCATAGGACTCCCATTTGAACCACGTTAAATGGTCCGGCAGGTTGCTTGGCGCGACCAGATATTTCTGAATGTGATAAAAGCCGCCGCCATGAACCTGCCATTCCTCTCCATGCGCACCGGCGGGCAGGCCGGGCCGCTGATGCAGCCCCAGATCAAGCGCGACAAAGTAAAACGACGAGCCGATCCACGCGATAGCCGTGATGACGTGAACCCAGCGCACCGCAAAGGCCAGCCATTCCCACACGATTGCAAATTCATACATATCCGCTCTCCGACATCACCTTGTAGACAATTGCAAATGCGCCTCCTGTGGACAATCGCAAATGAACAAGCGAATGTGAACGGTCTTGAGACTCCAGCACTTTCAAAAAAATGCGGATAATCGGGAAATGTCAGGGGGCAACATGTCTTATCTAAACAACCTGCGAATTTTCGTGCGGGTGGTCGAGTTGGAAAGCCTTTCTGCAGCTGGTCGCGATCAGCGCGTCTCGCCAGCGGTCGCGAGCAATTCCATGAAGGAACTCGAGAAGCATCTCGGTGTACGCCTGTTTAATCGCACGACACGAAAACTGTTCCCCACCGAGCATGGCAAAATCTTCTACGAAGGAGCAATGAAAATATTGGAGGCGGTGGCCTCTGCTGAGGCAGCTGTCGCCGACCTTTCCAAAACCCCTCGCGGTGCGGTCCGAATTACTGCCCCGCTTGGCATTGGCCGTCGTTTCATCGCCCCCGGCATTCCTGAGTTCCACGCGCTTTATCCGGGCACTGAAATTCGCCTGCGCCTTTCCGATCATGTGATAGATCTGATGGACGAAGCTGCCGATGTTTCCATCCGGCTTGGCACCATCGCCGATTCTAACTTCCGCATTCGCGGCATTTTGGATTGTCCGCGCATCCTCTGTGCTTCACCGAAATATCTCGCAAGCCGCGGTGCACCAAAAACGCCCTCGGCTCTGGCAGGTGAAAACCATTCCTGCCTGCTGCTCCGATATACCGGGTCGCAGGAGTTTTTCTGGATGCTCAGCACGCCGGAAGGCATCAAAAAGTATGAGGTCAAAGGCTCGTTTGACACTGATGATGGCGATGTATTGACGCAATGGGCAATCGACGGCCACGGCATCATTAACAAACCAAAGTTCGAAGTAATGCAACATCTGCGCAATGGGCTGCTGGTGCCCGTCCTTGAAGAGTTCCCGCCCATTCCCGTGCAATTAGCAGCGATCTATCCGCACAAGAACTTTCAAGACCCCAAAGTTAAACTGCTCATCGAGTTTATCGCCGAGCGCTGCCAGCGTATGATTAGAGAGTTGATGGCCTGATTAGGCCGTTACCATTGCAATTCGCTCGTGACTAAGAAGGGCTGTGATCACTTCCGCCGCGACAAGCGACGCAATGACTTCCGGCCGCTTGTCCTTCACGTGAGAGCCACCTATCGGACAAACCAAAAGGCCAAGTGCGCCCTCAGAGCCACCCTCCCGCTTGAACCAAAGACTGAACGTGCCACGCTTGGACTTCGAGCCAATCATCCCGACATAGGCTGCATCATTTCGCGCGAGCGCTTCGCGCACAATGAGAAAGTCCAGCGCATGGTCATGCGTGAGAACAAGAAAAGCACTGCCCTTTGGCGCATCGCGCACGACGGCTTCGGGCATGGCGACAAGCATGACCTTGACTCCCGCAGGTGCCATATCGAGTTCCGCCTGCCGAGCGTCAACCAAGATGGTCCGCAGCGGCAAAAGGCCGAGCGCCCGGCAAAGCGCATTGCCGACATGGCCGGCGCCGAACACATAGACATGCGGCAACATTTCGCATTCGCGCGCTTCCGTAGCGATGATTTCCTGCGCCAGAGCCGCGCCAATCCTTTGCAGCTTCAGCGTCACGCGCCCTCCGCAGCATTGGCCGATCTCGGGGCCAAGGCCAATCTCCATCGCGCCTGCGTTGTCCCTCGACGCAAGCATCTGCCGCGCTTTGTCAATCGCCATATATTCGAGCTGCCCGCCGCCAATCGTGCGAAATATAGCAGTACCGGACACGATCATGAACGCACCCGCATCACGTGGCGTCGAACCCTTTGCGTGATCAATGGAAACCAAAACGCAGCCGGACGGAGAACTTAGAAATTCCTCCACTGTCTCAGGCCGCTTCGTCATCACTTGATCCTCAAGTCGCTTTGCGCAACCGCTCAATCGCCATTAACACGCATTCGGGAGTGGCAGGTGTATCAAGCCGGGGAGCGATTTTGTAATCGGCAACCGAAGCCACAGCCATGGAAATAGCCTCCAACACCGAAATCGCCAGCATAAGCGGTGGCTCACCTACCGCTTTCGAACGCCGGATGGTCTCTTCGCGATTTACTGACCAATCCGCTAATTTCACATTGAACCTGCGCGGCCGATCCGACGCGAGCGGGATTTTATAGGTCGAGGGCGCATGAGTGCGCAAACGTCCTTTGTTGTCCCACCAAAGTTCTTCCGTCGTGAGCCAGCCCATGCCTTGCACGAACGCCCCTTCGACTTGGCCGAGATCAAGCGCCGGGTTCAACGATTTGCCGACATCTTGTAAAATGTCCGTGCGATCCACCTGATACTCGCCTGTCAGCGTATCGATACTGACTTCGGAAACTGACGCGCCATAGGCGTAATAGTAAAACGGCCGCCCCTTACCCGCAGCGCGATCCCAATGGATTTTCGGCGTCTTGTAAAAGCCTGCCGCAGAGAGCTGAACCCGCGCCATATAAGCCGATTTAATGAAATCGGCGAACGCGAAAGTTTGATCGCCCACACGCACCTGATTGGTTTGGAAGACAATCGCCGCCGGATCATTGATCCCGTATTTCCCGCACGCGAAATCCACCAGCCGCGCCTTGATCTGCTGCGCTGCGTTCGCCGCCGCCATACCGTTCAAATCCGATCCGGACGATGCCGCCGTCGCGGATGTATTCGGCACTTTCGAAGTGGTTGTTGCCGTCACCTTAATCTGGTTGATATCGATCTGGAACTCGTCCGCCACCACCTGCGCCACTTTGGTATAGAGCCCTTGCCCCATCTCTGTGCCGCCATGATTGAGCTGCACCGAACCGTCATTGTAGATGTGCACCAAGGCACCCGCCTGATTGTACCAGGTCGCTGTGAATGAGATGCCGAACTTCACCGGCGTTAGCGCAATGCCGCGCTTGATGATCCGGCTCGTGCTGTTGAATTCAAGCACCGACTTGCGTCGCGCGGCATAGTCCGATGACAACTCAAGCTCGCCAACAATCCGCCCAATGATACTATCTTCGACCGTTTGGTGGTACGGCGTGACGTTGCGACCCTCGCCCCCGTAGAAATTCGCCTTACGCACCTCAAGCGGATCCTTGCCCAGCGAATAGGCAATGTCCTCAATCATCCTTTCGCCGCCAACCATTCCCTGCGGACCGCCGAAGCCCCGGAAGGCGGTATTCGAAACTGTGTTTGTCATCAGCGGCTTTGAGACAAGCCTGACGTTCGGATAGTAGTAACAATTGTCGGCATGAAACAGCGCACGGTCGGTCACGGGCCCCGACAAGTCGGCGGAAAAACCGCAGCGCGCCGCATAAACTGCATCCACCGCCTCAATCCGCCCTTCGTCATCGTAGCCGACTTGGTACTGAACCGAGAAATCATGCCGCTTGCCCGTTGCGATCATGTCGTCGTCCCGGTCGGGGCGTATCTTTACCGCCCGACCGTATTTTTTCGCCGCTACTGCCGCTACGCACGCAAATAAGTTGCCTTGGGTCTCCTTGCCGCCGAACCCGCCGCCCATGCGCCGCACGATCACATTAATGGCGTTGGAAGGAATGCCCAACACATGACCGACAATATGCTGCACTTCGCTCGGATGTTGCGTCGAGGAATGAATTGTGACTTCGTCATCCTCGCCCGGAATGGCGAGCGCGATCATGCCCTCGAGATAGAAATGATCCTGCCCCCCGATCCGCATCTTGCCGGACAAAACATGTTTGGAATTTCTGAAGCCTTCTTGAAGGTCGCCCCGCTCCAGCTTCAAGGGTTCCGTTACCAGCGGATAGCCCGCCTTCTCCGCTTCTTCAACGTCTGTCACAAACGGCAGATCGCCGTATTCGATCACCGCAAGTTTTGCAGCGCGTCGCGCTTGTTCGCGCGTCTGCGCAACCACGGCAAACATTGGCTGGCCATGGAATTCGACCTTGCCAACCGCAAACACCGGATCATCATTCTTCCTGACCGGGTTCACTTTATTCTCACCATGAGCATCCTTGCCGGTTGGAACACCACCCACGCCCGGCGCGCTCCGCACCGCCTCAATCGAACTCACATTATTGTGTCCGGGAATATCCTGGTCGGTCAGCACACCAACCACGCCCGGCGCACTCCGAACCGCTTCAATATTGATTGAAATGATCACCGCATGTGCTCTATCCGACAGCCCGAGATAAGCATGCAGACAGTCCGCCGGTTCAATTATGTCATCAATATAGTCGGCCTGCCCAGTCACATGCTTGTGCCCGGATTCATGACGCTGGCTCTCGTGAACGCCGCCTTTGATCTTGGCGATAGGCTGCATCTGGTTCATCTCGTAGCCCCTATTCTGCTGCTTCGCGATGCAGACGCAACTGCCCCTTGGCACCACTGGTTTCCAAGTAAAACCGCCGCAAGAGATTGCCGGTCACCATCAATCGATAGGCTGCGGACGCCCGCATATCCGTCAGCGGAGTGAAGTCCTTGGCAAACAATTCAATCGCCGTCTCCACATTCTCTTCGGTCCAATCTTTGCCAATCAGCGCCGCTTCAACATGGTCCGCCCGCTTCGGCGTCGCTGCCATGCCTCCAAAGGCGAGGCATATTTTCTGCACCCTGCCCGCACCATCCAGCGATAAGCGAAACGCCCCGCAGACGGCAGTTATGTCCTCATCCAGCCGCTTTGTCACCTTGTAGACCGCAAGTTGGTCGCCTTCGTCGAGATAGGGAACCTCAATGCTTTCAACAAAATCGCCTTTCTCGCGGTCCTGCTTTCCATAGGCGATGAAGAATTTTTCAATCGGAACGCTTCGTCGCGTTGAACCCTTGCGCAAAACAACGGCCGCTCCCAATGCGATAAGTGCCGGCGGCGTATCTCCAATGGGCGAACCATTGGCCACATTGCCGCCGATCGTCCCCATATTGCGCACTTGTTCGCCGCCGATACGGTCCCATAGCTCGACGATTTGCGGGAAATTTTTGACAATATAGGGATAGGCTTGGCTATAGGTCACACCTGCGCCAATCACCAGCTTGTCCTTCCTCTCTGCAATGTCCTGCAGTTCATGCACGTTGCCGATGAAGACGATCGGCGTAATATCGCGCATGAACTTGGTGACCCAAAGCCCGACATCGGTCGATCCCGCGATAATCGTCGCGTGAGGGCTTTCCATCAAAATATCGGCAAGATCATCGACACTCGCCGGAACAAGCATCTGCTCCTCGCCCTCGCCGATGACGACACGCTTGCCATCGTTCATGGCCTCGAGCTGCTTCTTGATGCGGTTGCGCTCTGTGAAAAGCCGGTCCTTCGCGCGATCGCTGCTCGACGTGGCCTTGGCGGCGCGGATAATCGCCTCATAACCGGTGCAGCGACAGAGATTTCCTTGCAGCGCCTTCTCTATGTCGGAGGTCGTTGGATTAGGCCCCTGCATCCAAAGGCTGTAAAGCGACATCACGAATCCAGGTGTGCAGAAGCCGCATTGCGAGCCGTGAAAATCCACCATCGCCTGCTGCACTGGATGCAAAGTCCCATCCGCTCCCGCCAAAGCTTCAATTGTCACCACATGGCAACCATCCAACGAACCGACAAAGCGAATGCACGAATTGACTGATTCATAGACCAAATCGCCATTCAGTAACCGCCCGACCAACACCGTGCAGGCGCCGCAGACACCTTCGGCACAGCCTTCTTTCGAACCACGCATCTTGCGCTCAAGACGTAGAAAATCGAGCAAGGTCTCAGTCGGCGAAAGCGTTGCGAGTTCAACCGGCGAATCATTCAACAAAAACCGCACAACGGATCGGATGGCGATGCCCATATCAATCAGCTCCCGCGATAGGTTGAATAGCCGTGCGCAGCGACGAGCAGCGGCACATGATAATGATCGCTGACTTTGTCGATACCAAAACGGATTGGAATGACATTGAGAAACCGGCGTCCTGCAAACTTAGGCCCGCTTGCATCAAGATAAGCACCCGCGTGAAAGCGCAGTTCGTACTCACCGCTTTTCATGATGTCACCAGACAGAAGAGGTGCATCGCATCTTCCGTCAGCGTTAGTGTGGACGGTGAGGATGAAGTCCGCCTTGTCACCATCATAAGAAAAGAGATCAATGCGCAGACCGGCGGCAGGCTTGCCACTCGACAGGTCCAAAACATGCGTTGTAAGGCGTCCAGCAGAAGTGTGATCTTTCAAAGCGCAACCATCTCCCATTCCGTAACCTGTGCAAGATAGGGCAATTTTACGCCGGAGGAAAACAGTATGGACATTGCAGGACTTTCAAAATTTTTTGCGCGAATACACACTGGATTTATCAGGTCATTTGGTGCGAATTTTGGCCAACAGCCATACGATTGGAAATTTGGATGAAATATGTCCGCGACATGCACGGTTATGGGGGTACTCCCCCGGATGCGCGATGGCCGGGCGGGGCACATATCGCGGTGCAATTCGTGTTGAACTACGAAGAAGGTGGCGAAAATTGCATTTTGCACGGCGATGCTGCCTCCGAAGCCTTCTTGTCAGAAATCGTGGGCGCACAGCCTTGGGTCGGCCAGCGCCATTGGAACATGGAATCCATGTATGAATACGGTGCTCGCGCCGGCTTCTGGCGTATGCATCGGCTTCTGACAGACAAAAAAGTTCCTGTCACCGTTTATGGCGTCGCTACCGCGTTGGATCGTTCGCCCGCACAAGTTGCCGCCATGCACGATGCCGATTGGGAAATCGCTTCACACGGGCTTAAATGGATCGATTATCGCGATTATTCCATCGAAGACGAAACGCGCCATATGAATGAGGCGATTGACTTGCACCTTGCTGTAACTGGCGAAAAGCCGCGCGGTTGGTATACAGGCCGCACCTCTGCCAACACCGTCGACATCCTCACCCGTGCGGGCGGTCTCGACTACCTGTCAGACTCTTATGCCGATGACTTGCCCTACTGGTACGAATGCGATGGCAAACATCAGCTCATTATTCCCTATACGCTCGACGCCAACGACATGCGCTTTGCAACGCCACAAGGCTTTAACTCCGGTGATCAGTTTTATACCTATCTGAAAGACAGTTTCGACACGCTCTATACCGAAGGAAAGGCAGGCAGCGCGAAGATGATGAGTATCGGCCTGCATTGCCGTTTGATGGGTCGCCCGGGCCGGGCTGCCGCCCTTGCCCGCTTCATCGACTATGTTCAAAGCCATGACAAAGTCTGGATTGCCAAGCGCATCGACATCGCCAATCACTGGAAGAAAACCCATCCTTTCAAGCCGCATCCGGGCCGACCGTCTAGAATGAACAAAGCCGAGTTCGTGACCAAATACGGCGGCGTGTTCGAACACTCGGCTTGGATCGCAGAACGCGCTTTTAACGGCGAG
>JANOYJ010000509.1:0-4155 GCA_031428815.1 Phyllobacterium sp. | reverse complement strand
GAGAATCGTTGCTGCAGCGACGTGTGCCGCTGCATTATGGGCTAGCTTGGTTGTCGCACAGGCCACTCCCCTCACTAAAACAGGCAACCTCCTCCCGTCCGTTTCAATTTCCAATAATTCCGGTGGCAATATTGCTGCCTTTGCCGTGGCCGTAGCGCGTTATCGCGGGGCGGGCACACTGGTCATGTTCAATGGCAGGTGCGACTCAGCCTGCACTCTGTTCCTTGGTCTGCCAGCGCATCAGACATGCATCAGCCGAGGGGCATTCTTCAGGTTCCATTCACCGTCAGCGGGTTCTATGCGCTCGGAACGACTTGCCCAAGCCTACTTGATGCGCAAGTATCCCAGCTGGGTTCGCGCATGGATAGCCCGCAAAAATGGATTGACGCATCGATTGATCACCATGAATTACAATTACGCCAGCCAGTTCATGCAAACCTGTGACGCCATACCCAGCCGCTAACCCCCGCATTTTCTTGACGATTGACAACAATTCCTAACAATTCCAATAGTCAGACATTCGGAAGTGGATGTTCATGGCGAGCGTTTCAGAACCTTTTCGGCCCGCATCTGCTGTAAATCACGCAGCGGCATTGACCTCATTATTTGGAGCGCTTGCAGTTCTCGGGGCCTTCAAATGGTGGGGCAGTCAAGATGCAGCTTATTGTCTGGTAGCCGTGACTGTGAGTGTGGCACTGCCCCATGTGGGATTGTTTTTGCTATCTTGGGAAAATTCACCGCCGCAGCTTGGCCAGCGGCAGCATCAATGGCAGCGGCTTGCCATCAAACTTTTAGGCCAACTTGGACTTTTTGCTGCACTAGCCCTCGCATATTTTGTATTCCAAGGATTTTACCAAAACTATCTCCTTCCCATTTCAGACTTTGGTAGGGAGCTTGTGCTGGTGGTGGCCGTCGCCACCCCACTGTATTTGTGGGTTACTGATCGCCGGATGGAACATCCCGAGGACGGGCTTTACCAAATTGGACAATTGCTGCTGGGCAAATTTCACCTCGTGAATATAGGAACAATCCGGCAATATTTACTAGGGTGGATTGTAAAAGGTTTCTTTGGACCCTTGATGGCGGGTTTTGCTCTCAATGACATGCATTGGTTCCTTGACTTTTCAATCTCCAGCCTATCGCACAGCGCCTCCGATATATATCAAGCCGCTTATCGTATGGTCTACTTTATCGATGTGATCTTTGCTCTCACCGGCTATTTGTGCACGTTTCGTCTGATGAATGCTCAAATTCGCTCAACTGAACCCACCATGTCTGGATGGGTGGTGTGTCTCTTGTGCTATCCGCCATTCTGGGATGTGTTCTCCAACAATTTTTTTGCCTTCGAAGAAGGCTATTATTGGTCAGACTGGTTGGCCGACTCGCCGCGCCTCTGGCTATTCTGGGCGGCACTGATAATCTTCTCGACTACTATTTATACTTGGGCAACTGTTAGCTTTGGAATCAGGTTTTCGAACCTGACCAACCGAGGCATTCTGACCAATGGCCCTTACCGTTGGATGAAACATCCAGCTTATGTCGCCAAGAATATTTCATGGTGGCTGATCGCAGTGCCGTTTTTGAGCAACGTTGACTACGGAACCATCATACGCAGTTGCGCTGCACTGGCACTGCTCAATGGCGTTTATTATCTGCGCGCAAAAACTGAAGAGCGTCATTTGAGCAGCGACCCTGACTATGTCGCCTATTGCATGTGGATGGAAACCAACAGCCTATATGGCAAAATCAAAAACCAGCTGCTGCGTCTAACACAGGCAGCAACATGAGTTGTAAAATGCCACTGAAAGCTGACGAGCTACGGCCAGAAGATGATACCAAGGTGCTGCCACCTTGGTATCAAATTAGTATGCATCTCTAAATTATTTCGTTGGGCCTTTACCGTTGCCTTCATTGCCGGTGCCGTTGCCGCCGCTGCTGCCATTGCCAATACCGCAATTGCCGCCGCAGGCGCCATCACCGCCAGAGCTTCCACCTGAACTCGCGCCCGAGCTACCACTTGGGCCCTTACCGTTGCCTTCATTGCCCGTGCCGTTGCCGCCGCTACTGCCATTGCCAATACCGCAATTGCCGCCGCCTTTACCTTGGCAGCCGCCATCACCGCCAGAGCTTGCACCCGAGCTAGCGCCTGAACTTGCTCCTGAGCTGGCACCGGAACTTGCACCTGAGCTAGCACCTGAACTTGCGCCAGAGCTAGCACCTGAACTTGCACCTGAGCTAGCACCTGAGCTTGCGCCCGAGCTAGCGCCTGAACTTGCACCCGAGTTCCCACCTGAACTTGCACCCGAGTTGCCGCCTGAGATTCCACCAGAATTCTCATCCGAGCTAGATTCCGAATTCGTGTCCGTCGACTGCGTAGAGGCTGTCGCATTGCATGCGGTGTCAGAATCTGGATATATCAACAGAAACCGTCGCAAGTCATTCCGGCTGCCTGTTTCCAATGCGTTCTGACAAGCGCATTCCGCGCGGTTTAGCCCCGTATCGAGACAAACTTGTAAAGTATTTGCCGCGTAGCTGGAGACGGATGCCAGCATCAAGGTAGATACTGATAATGCTGATAAACTCACACCTACCTTGAGTGCTTTCATCACAGATCCCCTTGAACGGATCTCTGGAACCAGGCCAGTTGCGCTGTTGTTGTGAATGTGGTCGACCATAGTCTTATCCTCCAACGGGCGGAATTGCCCTGACTGAGAAGAAAACGTAAGCGGAAGACAAAGGTTCCGAGATGAAGTCAACCGTTTGACACAACGCCGTGAAGGGTGAGGCGAGCGCGTCTAGCGGGTGTCGTCTTGGCGTCTGCCGACCGCATGGCATTGCTTGTTAGGTCGGCTGAAGAAGTTTCGTGCCGCGTGCCTCGCTGGAAAAAAATCAAGAATCTTATTGACAACGTTGTCACAAAGGTATTTCTTTCAAAATAAGAATGACAACGTTGTCACGATAGCTTTGGGAGGAGCAATCTTGGTCACTTTGCGGGAAGTTGCTGAACGCGCAGGCGTTTCCATAAAGACCGTGTCTCGGATTGTGAACGGAGATGCGGCTGTCAAAGCTGAGACCCGCGACGCGGTTCTTCTTCACATTAAAGAAATGAACTATGTGCCGGACCAAGCGGCGCGGATGATGCGTTCCGGCACGTCAAACGTCGTTGGTTTGATGACCGATGCGGTGGCTACCACTCCTTACTCGGTTGACATTGTGCGCGGTGCGCAGGCCGAGCTGAAGCGCGACCACAAGACCCTTATCATCGCCAACACCGATGGCGATCCTGCTCTTGAAGCTGAGTATTGGCGTATGTTCCGTGCGCACAAAGCCGTTGGCGTGATTTACGCTGCGATGTTTCACCGTTCGCAATCCATGGGGCATCCGGATTTCAACAAGGCCGTTGTCCTCGCTAATTGCTTTTCCAAGGAAGGCGACCGCGCTTCGGTCATTCCAGATGACGAAGGCGGCGGTTATGCGCAGGCAGACTATCTTCTCAAACTAGGCCATCGCCGGATTGGCATAATCACGCTTAGTCCGATGATCGAGGCAACGACGTTGCGCGGTCGCGGCATGCGGCGTGCCTTTCGCGAGCATGGGGTCACCTTTGAATATGACCTCGAAAAAGTTGGCGCCGTCGGTCCCCTAATGGGCGAAACAGTCGTTGCTTACGACATGGCGCTTTCCATGCTGATGAAGAAAAATCGGCCAACGGCTCTGATTTGCGGTAATGATGTCCTCGCCCTTCAGGTCTTTTCAGCTGCGGCACATCTTGGTCTTTCCGTGCCGCAAGACTTGTCGATCATGGGTTTCGATGACCTCAAAGTCATTTCCGAGACATTGCGACCAGCTCTTACCACGGTCGCCCTGCCCTATTTCGAAATCGGGCGGATGGCGGTTGAAATGGTCAAACTTGCCAGCGACGAAAAAGAAGGTTGGGCACCGAAAGTGCTCGTCCCCTGCCCGCTTGTTATCAGAGAATCCTGCCGCGCTCTTGTTTGATCGCGACAGTCGCATGCCCGAGTTTCGGGAATAATGCGGGTGGA
The DNA here is from genome assembly GCA_031428815.1 of Phyllobacterium sp. Taxonomy (GTDB): domain Bacteria; phylum Pseudomonadota; class Alphaproteobacteria; order Rhizobiales; family Rhizobiaceae; genus JANOYJ01. The sequence goes on along the minus strand of JANOYJ010000509.1, from coordinate 112 downwards.
GCCCGCATAAGGCCGCAAGGTCAAATCTGGGAGTGGAACGCGAAGGCAATAAGGGCAGCTCCGACAGCCTCGTAGGCTGATGCCTGATGTGCCGTTCGTTTAAAACGAGAGG
>JANOYJ010000508.1:0-7886 GCA_031428815.1 Phyllobacterium sp. | reverse complement strand
AAAATGGCCCGGGACACTACCGATGTAACGCCGGTTGAAGGCGTTGAGGAACTCGTCGCTTGGATCGCGGCGGGCGAAAAGCCCAAGGAAAAGTGGCGGCTTGGCACGGAGCATGAAAAATTCCCTTTTTATGTCGAGGGTAATCGGCCTGTCCCTTACGAAGGCACACGCGGTATCAAAGCATTGCTCGACGGCATGGGCGCGATGCTGGGCTGGGAGCCGATCATTGACGAGGGTAATATTATCGGTCTCGTCGAGCCGACCGGCATGGGCGCGATTTCGCTGGAACCGGGCGGCCAGTTCGAACTTTCCGGTGCGCCTTTAGAAACGCTGCACCAGACCTGCCGTGAAGCCAATGCACATTTGGCGCAGGTGCGCGAAATCGCCGAGCCTTTGGGCATCAAGTTTCTCGGTGCGGGCGGAAGCCCGAAGTGGACGCTCTTAGAGACGCTGCATCAGACCTGCCGCGAGGCGAATGCCCATTTGGCGCAGGTGCGCGAACTTGCTGAGCCTTTGGGCATCAAGTTTCTCGGTGCGGGCGGCAGTCCTAAATGGACGTTGTCGGAGACGCCGCGCATGCCGAAATCGCGCTATCAGATCATGTCGAACTATATGCCCAAGGTCGGCACCAAGGGTCTCGACATGATGTACCGCACCTGCACCATCCAAGTGAATCTCGACTTCTCCACCGAAGACGATATGCGACGCAAAATGCTGACCTCGATCAAATTACAGCCACTGGCCACCGCGCTTTTTGCCGCCTCGCCGTTTACCGATGGCAAGCCGAACGGGTTTCAATCCTGGCGCGGTGATATTTGGCGCGACACGGATAATAAGCGCTCGGGCGTTCCGACGTTTCTGTTCAACAACACCTTCGGCTACAAGGATTATGCCGAATGGGCGCTCGATGTCCCGATGTATTTCGTGCTGCGCGACGGGCGCTATCATGACGCAACACATGTCACCTTCCGGCAATTCATGAACGGCGCTTTGCGCGGGTCTATTCCTGACGGTTTGCCCAACATCGGCGATTGGACCAATCATCTCGGCACGCTGTTTCCCGATGTGCGCCTGAAGCGTTTCTTGGAAATGCGCGGGGCGGATGGCGGCCCGTGGCGGCGCATCACCGCGCTTCCCGCGTTTTGGGTCGGGCTGCTCTATGACGAGGATGCGCTGAGCGCGGCGGAAGAACTGACCCGTGACTGGCGCTATGACGATGTCATGCATATGCGCGGCACAGTACCAACTCAAGCGCTTAAAACGCCTTGGCGCGATGGAACGCTGCTCGATGTGGCGCGGGAAGCGGTGAAAATCAGCCGCGCAGGCTTGGCCAAACGGGCGAGGCTGAATGCCGACGGGTTTGACGAGACGGTGTTTTTGGCACCGCTTGAAGAGGTTGTTGCGCGGGGCACGACCATGGCGGAGCAGATGCTGAGCGCATACAATTCGGCATGGGGCCGGAGCGTGGAGCCGACATTTTTGGAATATGCTTACTAGGTCGATTGACAATTGACAATTGTCACCGCTTGTTTTATTTTGAATTATGATCAAGACGTTTCGCCATCGCGGCTTGCAACGGTATTTTGAGACGGGCGATCACCGTGATTTGAGAGCTGACCAGATAAAGAGGATTCGCCGAGTATTGGCGATTCTGGACTCCGCTGCGAGTGTTGAGACATTGAATACTCTGCCCGGAATGCGGCTCCACCCGTTGAAGGGTGATCTGGCTGACTATTGGTCGATCGCGGTAACAGGAAACTGGCCGATCATCTTTCGGACGGATGCTGGCGATATGTATGATGTTGATTTTGTTGACTATCACTAGATCAAAGCGACGCTCATGGAACCGTCACTTTGATCTAAGTTTTTGAGTTGTCGCATTGTCCTTTGCTTTTGATGATTCCATCAAAAACGGAAATGCTCTAATGTGAGGATAGGCGCATGAATATGTTTGATCCCCCGCATCCAGGCGAGATAGTCCGGGAAGAATGCTTGGTGCCGCTCATGCTTTCGGTGACCAAGGGTGCGGAAATTCTTGGCGTGACCCGTCAGGCGTTGAACAATCTAGTCAATGAGAAATCGGGAATAAGTCCAGAAATGGCGATCCGCTTGGAAAAAGCATTCGGCTCTGAGGCGGGGTTTTGGCTACGATTGCAAGCGGCATTCGACCTAGCACAGGCGCGGAAAGACCCGTCATTGGAAGTGATTAAGCGGTTTGTTCCGCTGCGTGCTGCAGATTGACCTACCGTATATCTTGATCTCAATGTTTTTGTGTATTATACTACACACGAAATAAAAAATGGAACGTGACAGCCGCAAGATTATCAGATTGCTGGAATATGATGGTTGGTTCCTGATCGGCACGACCGGCTCACATCATCATTTCAAGCACGAGACGAAAACTGGAAAAGTCACGGTTCCCCACCCGAAGAAAGACCTGCCTGCCGGGACAGTACGCTCCATATTGAAACAGGCGGGACTTTTGAAAACGAACGGATAGAGATGCGCTACATTGCCTTCATCCACAAAGAACCGGATTCTTGCTACGGCGTCAGCTTCCCGGATATGCCCGGGTGCACTTCGGCTGGAGATACACTGGACGAGGCAGTGGCAAATGCCGTGGATGCGCTTTCAGGTCATGTGCGGATGATGGATATGGACGGGGATGCGGTTCCTGCGCCGCGCAGTCTTGAGGAAATCGTTGCTGACGAAGAACTCCACGGCGATAGAGAGGGTGCTCTCCTTTCGGCCATTGCCTTAGTGAAAGATCGCGGCTCATCCACGCGGATCAATGTGTCTCTGGATCTTGGACTTTTGGAGGCGATTGACGCTGAGGCCCGCAGCCGAAAACAAACCCGTTCGGCGTTTCTGGCGTCAGCGGCACGGCGGGAATTGGCTGACTAGTCTTTGCTTTGTCGCGTTTTGATGACCCCATCAAAAGCGGAAACGCCCCCGCCAGCGCCCGTGGCGCGTTTGCCATCAAATAGTATGCGCCTACAAGACCCGCCGAGCCCGCACCGACAATTACATCGTCAAATTGGCGCTCATCCGACATTATTTTTCCTCCGGTCTTTTGCACGACTTTAGCCACAACTATATGCGCCCTTGCGCCCGTCAACAGCATGTTGTTTCAATGGCGTCCGGAACACCGTTGAGGAGAAATGCGATGTCGTCCCTGATTGATATGATGATGAAAGCCGGTGGCGGTCAGGCCATGCAAAATATGGCAAGTCAATACGGCCTGTCACAGGCGCAGGTTCAATCGGCCATGGAAGCGCTGATGCCGGCGTTTTCGCAAGGCGTGCAGCGCAATGCTGCTGACCCGATGGGAATGGGTAAGCTCATTCAGGGCATGATGACCGGTAATCACACCAATTATCTTGATGATGTCAGCAAGGCCTTTACCCAAGCCGGCCAGAACGACGGCAATAATGTGCTCGGCCAATTGTTCGGCTCCAAGGATGTCTCCCGCGCCGTGGCGGCACAGGCGGCGGCGGCGACCGGCATCGGCACCGATATTTTGAAGCAGATGTTACCCGCCATGGCGACGATGGTCATGGGTGGCATGGCCAAACAGACCCAAGCGCAAATGGCGGCGGGCACGGGCGGCGGCAATATATTCGGTCAGGTCATCGAAGAGATGATGAAAAATGCCGGTGGACAACGCGCACAACCACAGTCTAATCCGATGGGCGATAATCCTTTTGGCAAAATTCTTGAAGGCATGTTTGGCGGCGGTCAGGCGCAACAACCTCAGGCCGACGCGAACCCATGGGGGAAGATACTTGAACAGATGACAGGCGGCGCAAACCAATCCGGCGGGCAAAATCCCGCCAGTGACAATCCGCTGGGCGAAATTTTAAAACAGATGACCGGCGGCGGTGCCCAATCGGGTGGTCAAAACCCGATGGGCGACAATCCGTTTGGTAAAATGCTTGAGGGCATGTTTGGCGGGCAACCCACCCAAGCCGCCCCGAAACGCCGCGCGGCGCCGCAAGAGGAAGAAACTGCGTCGGGCAATCCGTGGGGCGACGCCATCAACGACATGTTCAAGACAGGCAAGAAGAACTCTGAGACCTATCAAAAAGGTGTCGAGTCGATCTTCGATCAGTTCAAGCAAGGCATGGATCGCAACCGCTAGCGTTTGAAGATTCCAACATAAGCGGAAATGCTGTGTATCGCATTCAAAAGAAAACCCGGCCACTTTCGCGGCCGGGTAGTTGGCAGGTTTACCGAGGGGTCGGGAGTAAATCTAAACCTGCGGGAACATCGTAGGCACGCACTATGTCAATTGGACTGGCGGGCGGAATTTTCACGTATACGCCCGTCCGCAATCGCGCCGAGGCGACCGGTCGGGTCAATTACAAGCGCTTCACTCGAGACGGCATGCAAATCACCGCGACGCAGGCCGATGTCTGCAAGCTCGAGATCGGACATTTGGCCGAGATGATAAAATTCGCGGCGGTTACGCAGCGCGCGGAATAAATCCGCCACTTTCGCCACGATACCGGCGGCCAAGGTCAACGCCAGAGGCTGGCGGACGGTGGATTCAGGGCAATCGATCGTGGTCATGATAGTTCTCCTTCAGTTTCAGTCAAAGCACTATCAACCCCGAACCAGACAATCTGGATCGAGTGATCAAAACCTTCGTTACGTGCCCGTCTTCTGATGATTGGACTATGCAAAATAATCATTGATAAGACAAACGAATGTTTCTAATATCAATCATCATAATCATTGATGGATTAAAACCATGCCGTCACCGCTTGATCTCGACCAGCTCCAGACATTCGTTGCCATATCCGACACCGGATCATTCACCCGTGCCGCGGACGAGGTTTTCAAAACCCAGTCGGCCGTGTCCATGCAAATGCGCCGTTTAGAGGAAAAGATCGGCCGCCCGCTGTTTGAAAAAGAAGGGCGGATGAACCGATTGACAGATGATGGTGAGCGGCTCCTTGCTTATGCCCGTCGAATGCTGCGGCTGAATGGCGAAGCGGTCGCTGCTTTTGATGACAGTAAGCTGGCAGGGCATTTACGTATCGGCATGCCGGATGATTATGCGGACCGCTTCCTGCCGGAAATCATGGCGCGGTTTGTGCGGTCAAATCCGCGCGTCGAACTCACCGTTGTTTGCGAGCCAACGGTCAATCTGATCGAGCAGGTCAACCGCTCCAGCGTGGATCTTGCGCTCATCACACATGTTCCGGAAAACGGCTATTCGGAGATTGTCCGTCGCGAGCCCCTGCTTTGGGTCACCTCCGCCAACCACGCCGTGCACGAGGAGCCGGTGCTGCCACTGGCGTTTGGTCGTCCGACTTGCATTTGGCGGTATAAGGCGATTGAGGCGCTTGGCAATGTTAAGCGCGATTATCGCGTGCTGTTCACCTCTTGGTCGGCAACCGTCATCTCCGCCAGTGTGTTGTCGGGGCTCGCCGTATCGGTTCTGGCGGAATGTTCGCTGCGTCCGGGTATGCGTGTTCTTACCGAGGCAGAAGGCTTTCCAAAACTTTCGGACGTCGAAATCGGTTTGATCCGGGCGCGTGGGCGCCGTTCACCGATTGTCGAGGCGATGGCTCAGCATGTGATTGAAAGCTTGGATAATTTGAATTCAGGCGGGTTTGGCATGCCACTCGGCGAAGATCATACCGCAATCCGTGTGCGGCGGCCACAAATGGCTATGCAGCCGCGTTGGTAGCGGCAGGTGCCATATCCCAAAATTCAATGTCGGAGAAATCCGGGATGATGGATGGAGTGTCTGAGAGAACCGCACGGTTTCGACCGGAATTCTTTGCTTCATAAAGACGTTGATCGGCACGTTTCATTAGTTGAGGAAGACTCGTGCCTTCTTCGTAAACAGCGCCGCCAATGCTCGCCGTGAGGTGAATTTCGTGACCCATAATCGTGTGACACAAATTACATACCGATGCACTCATGCGAATGGCGGCGGTGTCAGCGTCAAACAAGCGGCCTTTTGGAATAAATACACCAAACTCCTCGCCGCCGAGCCGACCGATCAGCGTTGTTGATTTATTAGCGGCGCGCAGAGCCGTCGCGAACTTGCGAAGGGCCTCGTCGCCCACATCATGGCCATGAGTGTCATTGATTTTCTTGAAATGATCCACATCCACCATCAAGAATGCTCCGCCGTCGTCGAGCATCATACGGGCTTTCTCGAGAAAATAGTTGCGGGCGTGAACGCCAGTCAGCGGATCAAAACGCAGTTGTTGGTCTACATGGCCCAAAGTCTTGGTCATGAGGCGTAGAATGTGGAGAACAATAAAAGCCAGTGGCGGCGCGATGATCAAAGGGATCAAAGCCGCAATTGCGAATACGGCGATCAAAGCATCGCGCGGCAAAAGCGGAAAGGCCGAGAGCACAAAAGCAACGACAGCGATCGACGTAACGACAGTAAAGGCCGTGCACAGCGCTGTTAAAAACACCACGCGCCCGTTCGTGTTGACTTGTAGAAAGTCGATTAATTTAGCCAAGTCGCCCATGAAACTGCCTTAGCACTTACGGATTTAAGAAGATGCGGTTTTCACGGCGAAATGCAATCCATAATGATTACAATTTGTTAACTGGTATGACCCGCTGAAATGGCATCTGGTTGCGTTTGCGAGAGATGAAACGCTTGACTTGGATAGGCATTCGGCCTTTCCAATTTCGCCCATGGAACAAACAGATTCTCCTTCGAATGCCGCTGAGTTTACCGTCAGTGAAATCTCGACAGCGCTAAAACGGGTCGTCGAAGACTCGTTCGGCAATGTGCGGGTGCGCGGCGAGATCTCGGGCTACCGCGGACAACATGGTTCCGGCCATGCTTACTTTTCGTTGAAAGATGAGAAGGCGCGGATTGAGGCGGTGATCTGGCGCGGCTCGTTTTCGAAGCTGAAATTCCAGCCGGAAGAGGGCATGGAAGTCATCGCCACAGGCAAACTGACCACCTTTCCGGGTTCGTCCAAATACCAAATCGTCATTGAGCAGATGGAGCCCGCCGGCGCGGGGGCGCTCATGGCGCTCTTGGAAGAGCGCAAACGGCGGCTCGCGACGGAAGGATTGTTTGACGAGGATCGCAAGCAGCTGTTGCCGTTTCTGCCGCGAGTCATCGGCGTTGTCACCTCGCCAACCGGTGCGGTTATCCGTGATATTATCCACCGGATTTCAGATCGCTTTCCGCTGCATGTGATTGTCTGGCCGGTGCGGGTGCAAGGCGATGGTTCCGGCTCGGAAGTCGCCAACGCGGTGGCGGGTTTTAACGCGTTTGAGGGCACGCAGAGACCTGATGTCATTATCGTGGCGCGCGGCGGCGGGAGTTTGGAAGACCTTTGGGGCTTCAATGACGAGGCTGTGGTCCGCGCCGTTGCCGCGTCGGAAATTCCGGTAATTTCTGCCGTCGGGCACGAGACCGATTGGACGTTGATCGATTTCGCTGCGGATATCCGGGCGCCGACGCCGACAGGCGCGGCAGAGATGGCGGTGCCGGTGAAAGCCGATCTTCTAGCGCTGGTGGCGACGTTATCGGCGCGGCTCTCAGGCGGCCTTTCCCGCGAATTTGAGCGCAAGCGCCAGGCCGTTCGTGCAGCGGCACGGGCATTGCCGGGGATCGACTCCGTGCTGGCGCTGCCCCGACGCCGCTTTGACGAGGCGGTGACGCGTCTGGCGCGCGGCTTGGAAACCGGCGTTGAACGCAAACGCATTCGTTTCCATGAAGGCGTGGCCGTGCGGCTTGCGCCTGGCCTGTTGTTGCGCTCGATTGTTGAGAACCGGAAGCGCGTGACACAAGGTTTCGAACGACTTGACCGGGCGGTCGCCTTTTTCCTCTCCAAGCGCTCCGACCGGTTTGGAAAATCTGTCTCCGCCTTCTCGCTACGCCCGATCGAACG
>JANOYJ010000507.1:0-5773 GCA_031428815.1 Phyllobacterium sp. | reverse complement strand
CAGCGCCATGCTCCCCGGCAATCAGGGGCAGTGGCCGGGCGGGCTTTGGACTGCGAATGATGCCCGCGCCGAGCCTTGGATTGCAGTTCCTGCTTTGGCCCGCGGCGCAGAGCGTATGGGCGTTGCATTCATTGAAGACTGCGCCGTTCGAACGCTGGACGTTCAAGGCGGCAGGATCGCCGGTGTGGTCACTGAAAAGGGTCGCATGCGCTGTGACCAAGTTGTCATGGCAGGCGGGGTTTGGTCGTCGCTGTTCCTGAGCAATCACGGCGTCGAAATCCCGCAACTCTCCGTGCGATCAACTGTTGCTCAAACCGCAGCAATGCCGGAAATTTTCCCCGGCGCAGCGATGGATAAACGCCTGGCTTTCCGCAGGCGCCAATGTGGGGGCTACACGCTGGCTTTGGGCAGTTTTCACGAATTCTTCTTGGGTCCTGATGCGTTTCGACGCTTTCCGAAATTTATCCCGCAGGTGATAAAAGACCCCATCGGCACGACATATATCGCTGCCGCGCCAAAGCACTATCCCGACGGCTGGAGCACCAAGCGCCTTTGGTCCGGCGATGACATCTCACCTTTCGAAAACATGCGCGTCCTCGACCCCTCGCCGAACATGAAGGCCGTCGGACGCATGCAAGACCGCTTCGCCGCTGCCTTCCCGACGCTAGGCCGCCCTGAGATCAGATCGGCTTGGGCGGGCATGATTGACACCATGCCTGACGTCGTTCCCGTCATAGACCGTGCGCCAAGCATTCCCGGCCTGATCATCGCCACCGGCATGAGCGGGCATGGTTTTGGTATCGGACCGGGCATTGGTCGCGTTGTGGCGGATATGGTCGCCGGAAAACCGGTTGGCCATGATCTGACGCGTTTCCGGTTTTCGCGGTTCAGCGATGGGTCAAAAATAGAAATGGGCCCCAGTCTTTAATCGAATTTTGAGACTTTAGCTCACTCCATAAACCAGCCATGGCTGACTATGAGCGATTGGCCGGTCAGCGCATTGGTCTTGAAGCTTGCGAACAACAGCGCGACTTCAGCGACATCGTCCACAGTCGTAAACTCGCCATCAACGGTCTGCCCGAGCATAACTTTCTTGATAACTTCTTCTTCTGAAATGCCGAGCGCTTTGGCCTGTTCGGGAATCTGCTTCTCTACCAAAGGCGTGCGCACAAAGCCCGGACAGATCACATTGGAACGGACGCCATGCTTGCCGCCTTCTTTGCTGATGACTTTCGAGAGACCAATCAACCCGTGTTTCGCCGTCACATAGGCAGACTTCAAGGGCGAGGCTTCCTTGGAATGCACAGAGCCCATGAGAATGATCGCGCCTGAATTTTGCGCATACATATGCGGCAGGCAGGCTTTGGACGTCAGGAACGCGCCGTCAAGATGAATGGCCAGCATTTTTTTCCAGTCGGCGAAGGGGTAATCTTCCATGGGATGCACGATCTGGATGCCGGCATTGGAAACAAGCACATCGACTGTGCCCCATTTCTTGACGACGTCTGCCACGCCCGAATTAACCTGTTCCTCGCTGGTCACATCCATGGCGACGCCGAATGCTTCAACACCGTAATTGGCTGTAATTTCCTTGGCTGTCGCCCCAGCCCCCGCAAGATTAAGGTCAGCAATGGCAATCTTTGCGCCTTCAGATGCAAATTTTTCCGCAATCGCCCGGCCAATACCGGATGCTGCGCCCGTTACGATGCAGACTTTATCTTTCATTTTCATACCCAGTCTCCTGAAATTTATTCTACTTAGTCAGATCAAATACTTGAACGCCGGTTCGCGTCATGTCGCGTTCTTTCCAAGCCTTGGATGTCAACCCGCGCCGGACATTCTCACGACCGGTGGCCCAATGTTCCTCGACGGAGAGCCGCGAAAACTCGTAATCCTTAGTGCCGGAATCGATGCCGGTGTCATGGCGGATCAAATGAGCTAAAGTGACCTTGGCCTGACAACCCCACTCCTGCAGCATTTTCGCATCCGGATCATCACGCAAGTCGGGGGGCAGTTTTGCAGCCAATCGCGCGGCGGCATTGCTCATTTCCTGCATTTTTTTGACATGATCGGAATTGAAACGCGTGCGACTTGAAAAACGAATGTCTTTCTCGCGCTCGGTTACCTCACCCAACGTCTTGGGCAAAGCCCCCTTCGCGCGGAAGACATCTACTTGGAAAATGCACATGTCTTGCTGCGCACCGTCATATTCCATCACATAGTCAATCGGCGTGTTCGACACGATGCCACCATCCCAATAGTGACGGTTATCGATCTCAACCGGTGCAAACGCAGGCGGTAGAGCCCCTGAAGCCATAATGTGCTTCACGCCAAGTTCGCGCTTGGTTGAGTCAAAATACTCGAAATTGCCCGAGACAATATCCACCGCGCCGACGCTAAGACGCGGGCCATTATCTTTCAAATAGTCGAAATTGACCAGTTCCAATAGCGTTCCGATGAGAGGCGTGGTGTCATAGAGGCTGATCGCCTCAAGCGTGCCTTTCGGCTGAAAATACGACGAAGGAAAGCGCGGCGAGAAAAAACCCGGAACGCCGAAAGAAGCGGCGAGATTGGCGCTGGTCTCGTTGAAAAATGGTCGGAAATAGTCCTCAAAGGCCGGGAGCGTGCCTTGCAGTCCGGACGAGACTTTTTCCCAAAACTGCTTAAGCCGGGTGACACGGTCTTCCGGCTTGTTCCCCGCAATAATCGCGCCGTTAATGGCACCGATGGAAATACCCGCAACCCAGTCCGGCATAAATCCCGCCTCGGCCAAGGCCTCGTACGCTCCGGCTTGATAGGCACCCAAAGCTCCACCGCCTTGCAATACCAAAATGTTCAATTCTTTGGGCGGCTTGGACATCAATATTCCTAAATAGTGTAAGCGCGACAACCACAACATGTTTGGCAAAATTGAGGTTTTTCCATGGTGCGATGCAGCATCGATAACGCAGACGCGCCAAGAATTCCAGTTGCAGGCTCAGCGCGTTTGCGTCAAAATTCAGTATGGCTAAAGTCACCTTCACCGCCAATCTCATGCGGCATGTCGATTGTCCCAGCGTTGATGCGCCGGGTGCGACGGTGCGTGATGTGTTGAAGGCGGTCTTCTTGGAAAATCCTCGCCTCAAATCCTATGTGGTGGACGAACAGTTTTCTCTGCGCCGTCACATGGGCATTATCGTCGATGGTGAAATAGTTTTGGATCGCAAGGCTTTAAGCGATCCGGTTGAATCACATAGCGAAGTCTTTGTGCTGCAAGCACTATCGGGAGGATAGTATGAGTGACCAGATGATCGTGTCGACCCGCAAGGGATTATTCACAGCCAAACGCAATGGCAAAGGTTGGGCGCTGACCGACGATGTCGCCTTTCTCGGCGATAATGTCACCGTCACCCTGCATGACAAGCGCTCCGGCTATACCTATGCCGCGCTCGATCATGGCCATTTCGGCGTGAAGCTCCATCGCAATAAGGGCCAGGGCTGGGAAGAAATCGCAGCACCCGCCTACCCTGAAAAACCGGAAGACGTCGTCTCAACCGATGGCTGGGGCAAGGAATTACCTTGGGCAACCGCGCTCATTTGGGCGCTCGAACCCGGCGGCGCGGACCAGCCCGGTCTCCTCTGGTGCGGCACGATACCGGGCGGCCTGTTTAAGTCTGAGGACCATGGTGAAACCTGGGAACTCAACCGCCCGCTCTGGGATCACCCCTCGCGCAAACGCTGGTTCGGCGGTGGACGTGATCTACCGGGTATTCACTCGATTTGCGTCGACCCCCGCGATTCCAATATGGTGCGGCTTGGCGTTTCATGTGGCGGTGTCTGGCAAACCAATGATGGCGGCAAATCATGGGATTGCCGCGCTATGGGCATGCGCGCCGAATTTATGCCGCCCGAACAGGCGGGCGATCAAGAAATCCAAGACCCGCATTTTCTTGTGCAATGCAAAAGCGATCCGGACCGCCTCTGGGTGCAGCATCACAATGGCATTTTCCAATCGCGCGATGGTTCGGCAAGCTGGAGTGAAGTGACAGATGTTAACCCCTCCTCCTTCGGTTTCGGCGTCGCGGTGCATCCGGATGAACCTGATACCGCGTGGTTCGTGCCTGGAATAAAAGATGAGTTGCGTATCCCGAAAGATGGAGAGCTGGTCGTCACCCGCACCCGCGATGGCGGTAAGACGTTCGACATTTTGCGGAAAGGTCTGCCGCAAAGCCATGCCTATGATGTCGTGCTCCGTCACGCATTAGCTATTGACGAGACTGGAGACCAGTTGGCTTTTGGATCAACAACAGGCAGTCTTTATGTAACAGAAGACCAAGGAGATTCTTGGCAGGAAATGAGTCATTCCTTGCCACCGGTTTATGCCGTCCGGTTCATGTAAACGCCTTCAAGGCTGCGACAATCGCTGAGCGTCTCGTAGAATTTCAACATGCCGGGATGACGCGGCTGGTTAGGTTCGGTATCCTTCATAGACGCCATCATGCCTGAGAGTTTGAAAGCGGCATTCGAAACCTCTGCGTCAATAGACAACGTTGGTGGGCCTTACGTCCCACAAAGCGAATGGCGAACCCGAAAGGCGATCCAGCGCCGCCGTCAACGCTGTATTAAATATTGCTGGAGCCTCGATTTGCGGCATGTGACCGATGCCGGCAAGTCGGGTAAATTGTGGTGCTTTCATAAGAAGAGCAAGATCGTCGCCTTGAGCAATCGGCGTCACGGTGTCGTCCTCGCCCCAAATGAGCTCTACTGGCACGGCGTTTTTCCTGACCATTTTGCGATCAGCACTTTGAGCCTGCGTGTCACCCTCAATGAATTGCTTAAACCAAAGCGCCATTGATTGCGTGGTACCAATGCGGGTCAAGGGCAGTTTCAAAATTTCAATCTGGTCATCGCGAATGCTGTCTTTTTGAAACATAAACCGGCCCAATAGAAAGCGTGTGAGCAATGGATTTGTAGCGGTCGCGCTGATGAGCACTTCGCGCATAAACTGGGTTCGAAGCAACAACGGCGGAGTTCCAGCTACGGGTGGCGCATCGTCCTTACGGCCATAAAGCCCTGTCACCGGGCAGACCAATACCATGCCACTAAATTTTTCAGGAAATCTCAGCGCGGCCTCAAGTGCCACACCTCCGCCATAGGAATGGCCGACAAGCAGCGCCTTCTCAATCTTTAGCCCGTCCAGCACTTGGACCAGACGCAAGGCTTCCGCTGACCGGGAAAAGTCTGTGCTTCGATTGTCGGAAAACCCGAATGGCGCTTGATCGAGCGCAATGACGCGATAGCCCTTGCTTGCAAGCGCCTGCGCCGTCTCGCGCCAAAGCCCGCCCCATGCGGCCATGCCATGCGTCATGATTACGGGTTTGCCATCCGGATCACCCCAGAGCGACACGTGCAGTCGGCCAAACGAGCTTTCAACAAATTGACCATTCGGTGGTGCCAAAGCGCTGGCTTCATCCGTCTCACGAAAATGCGCTGCCAGCCTGAAGCCCCCAAGCGCCAGCACAATCAGCAACAAAAGGCCCGCAATCATCTTGACGGAAAAAGACACAAATTTTCGCATAAAAGAACGCCTCCCCACCCTCTAACGAGGCTTACCACGCAGTCTTTAGTTGTTGGTTAAGCTATGTTCAGCATCGTGGACGTCGATTCGGGGGACGTGCTATGGGCAAAATCACACGACGCAGCTTGCTTGTTGGCGCGGGAGCAGGGCTTGGTGCCCTTGGCACACGCTACTTATACACAACGCCGATCCCCAACGGGCTGCCCTTCCCTACTC
>JANOYJ010000506.1:0-23074 GCA_031428815.1 Phyllobacterium sp. | reverse complement strand
GATGCGATTGCGGTTTTGCCTGCACCAAGCAGTGTGGCAAATCGTGCGGATGACACGGAGCAAGCCCATGCCGATTATCTGAAATGGTCTACGCCGCCACTCACCGGCCCGGGTCCCGTCGCCATGGGCCCGATCATGAATTTCCTCGAAGCCGGGGTCGCTGATGATACCATTTTCTGCAATGGTGCCGGCAATTACGCGACTTGGGTGCATCGCTTTCACCGCTTCCGCAAATTCGCCACGCAAGCCGCCCCGACCTCCGGCTCCATGGGTTACGGCGTTCCTGCGGCGGTTGCCGCAAAGCTCCTGCATCCGGACAGAACCGTTATCGCCTTCGCCGGCGACGGTTGTTTCCAGATGAACGGCCAGGAATTTGCGACGGCCATGCAATACGATTTGCCGATCATCGTGATCGTGGTCGACAATGGTATTTACGGCACCATCCGCATGCACCAAGAGCGCGACTATCCGGGCCGCGTTTCAGGAACGGACCTCAAAAATCCCGACTTCGCCGCCCTCGCCCGCGCCTATGGAGGCCATGGCGAGACTGTAGAGAAAACCGACGAGTTTGCAGCGGCCTTCAGAAATGCCATCGCCAGCGGCAAGCCGGCGATTATTCACATTAAGCTTGATCCCGAAGCAATTACACCGACGCGGACGCTGTCCGAGATCAGAGGCGGCTGAGAACGTTTCAATTTATTAATCGCCCAAGAACTTTCATCAGCGACGCCGTCCGGGCGACCAACACTATGGTAAGTCAATCCGGTATCGCTGAAGTCATTCACTTGAAAGACATTGCGAAGATCAAAGAAATCATTGCCACGCATCAGCCCGGCCACGCGGCGAATATCCAACGTGCGATAGTCATCCCACTCGGTTAGGATCACCACCACATCGGCTCCCTCGACAGTAGCAAGTGCGCTGTCACACCATTTCACATCGGACAACATCGCTGCGCCAGCAGTCATTGCGGCAGGATCGTGCGCCCGCACCTTTAGCCCCGACCTTTGCAGAAGCGGTATAATATCAAGTGCCGGAGCCTCTCTAATGTCATCAGTGTTCGGTTTGTACGCAACACCGAGTATTGCAACAACAGCGCCGCCTGACGCGGCCGCGCAGTCAATTATCCGCTGCGCCATATCTCTCTTTCGCGCTTCATTAATATCGACCACGCCTTCGATAAGTTTTTGGGGGGCACCATGACGCCTGCCAAGGGCAGCAAAAGCCCGCGTATCCTTGGGGAAACACGATCCTCCAATACCCGGTCCAGCTTGCAAAAATTTTTCGCCGATGCGTTTGTCCATGCCAATCGCCCGCGCCACATCTTGCACATCACCGCCAACTTTTTCGCAAAGGTCGGCCACCTGATTGATGAAAGTAATTTTCATCGCAAGAAATGCATTGGCAGCATACTTAATCAGTTCCGCGTTCTCTAAGCTGGTGAAGATGACGGGTACGTCGCGGCCCGCCAAAAGTTCATAGGCGCAGCCCATCGCTGCACGCCCGCGCTCATCCTGCAATCCGACAACCACACGATCCGGGCGAAGAAAATCTTGGACAGCGGAACCTTCGCGAAGAAATTCCGGATTGGAGGCAATCGAAAAGTCCGTATCGGGGCGCAACGCAGCGATACGATGTCGTAGCATTGCGCATGTCCCTACCGGAACAGTAGACTTGACGACGATGACGGTGCCCGGCCTCATCGACACAGCGACCTCGTCAGCGGCCTGTAAAACAGATGACAGGTCCGCTTCACCGCTGTCGGGGCAGGAAGGTGTGCCGACAGCAATCATTATGATGTCGCAATTCTCAACTGCCGACACCAGATTCGTATCAAAATCAAGGCGACCTTCGCGAATATTTCGTCGCAGGAGCGGTTCAAGTCCTGGTTCATAGATCGTCAGTTCTCCCCCGGAGAGCCGCTCAACAATCTTTGAATTCTTATCAACACAGGTGACCCGATGACCAAACTCGGCGAAGCAAACGCCTGAAACAAGACCGACATAGCCGGTACCAATCACTGCGATTTTCATTTTCCTGCCCAATTTTTCCCGGTGCTTTACCCAATCAAATTGGCAAAGCACCAAGACTCGACATCAGAAAATATCGCTTCGGACATGACAGGAGAATGACACCTGAAATATGGCTGTTCCCGTCAGTGCGAATCCCGTTCCACGACACTGCCGCGGCAACCGACGAGAAAGTCAAAATGCAGACTTCATCAATGTCGAGCGCCGGAACATTGACGCGGGCATGGTAGTCTTCAGTGCTCTCAAACACGATCGCGCGTCCGCGATATTTCATCGGGCTTGGGACGCCGCCGATGGCTTCAAAACCGCCCCGCTTGGCGCAAAATTGCCGCGCAAGACAGCAATTCTTGGCCCGTGCCGCCAAACCATTCTTGCGAGCGCAGCGTGCGCGGCCACTCAGCCTTCTTGAAATCAGTCATGATTTTCAACCCAACGTGTAGGCGGTTTTGACCGTCGTGTAGAATTCCTGCGCATAATGGCCTTGTTCACGCGCACCCATACTGGACGCCTTTCGACCGCCAAATGGAACATGGAAATCCACACCCGCTGTCGGCAGATTGACCATCACCATACCCGCTTCGGCATTCCTCTTGAAATGCGTCGCGTATTTCAGACTGGTCGTGCAGATGCCTGAAGACAGACCAAACGGCGTGTCGTTGGCGACATCCAGCGCCTCTGCGTAATCCTTGACGCGGATGACACTGGCAACCGGTCCGAAAATCTCCTCGGTCGATATCCGCATGTTGCGCGTCGCCTCGGTAAAGAGCGCCGGTTGCAGATAAAAGCCCGGCGTGTCGCGGGTCAGTTGTTCGCCGCCATGCGCCAGTTTCGCGCCTTCTTTTTGGCCAATCTCGATATAGTCCACATCCTGCTTCATTTGCGACGC
Source organism: Phyllobacterium sp. (assembly GCA_031428815.1). Lineage (GTDB taxonomy): Bacteria > Pseudomonadota > Alphaproteobacteria > Rhizobiales > Rhizobiaceae > JANOYJ01. The sequence goes on along the minus strand of JANOYJ010000506.1, from coordinate 20,158 downwards.
ATCGACCACCGGCCCGATATGCGTCCCGGCTTTCAACGCGTTATCAACGACAACGCCCTTCAGCCGCGAAGTCAGCGCATCAACAAATTTGTCATGAATGCCTTCGGTAACGATCAGGCGCGAGGAGGCCGTGCAACGCTGCCCGGTCGAGAAAAACGACGAGTTCAATGCGCTTTCGACAGCGACGGTGAGGTCGGCATCATCCAGAATAACAAAGGGGTTTTTGCCGCCCATTTCTGTCTGAAACTTGCGTCCTTGCTCAACCGACGAAAGCGCCACACGCTTGCCTGTGCCAACTGAGCCGGTGAAGGTAATGGCGTTGATGTCAGGGCTATCAAGCATAACTTGACCGACAACCGAGCCCTTGCCCATCACCAAATTAAGCACGCCCTTTGGCAGACCTGCGCGGTGCAGAATATCGACAATCGCCCATGAACAGCCGGGAACCAAATCCGCAGGCTTGAAAACAATCGTGTTGCCGAAGCAAATCGCGGGCGCGATTTTCCATGCGGGGATCGCAATCGGGAAATTCCACGGCGTGATAATGCCCACAACCCCAACGCCTTCGCGGGTGATTTCGACACCAATGTTGGGGCGCACGCTCGGTAGGAGTTCGCCTGCTAGCCGCAGTGTCTCGCCCGCAAAAAAATCAAAAATCTGCCCGGCGCGGATCGTCTCACCAATGCCTTCCGCCAGCGTCTTACCCTCTTCTTGGGATAGAAGCCGCCCTAGCTCATCCTTGCGGGCTAAAATCTCATCGGCGGTTTTTCGCAGGACTGCATGGCGCTCCAGAATCCCCGAACGCGACCATGCGGGAAATGCCGCCTTGGCCGCAGCGATGGCGTTCTTCGCATCCTCAGCGGTGGCACGGGCATAGAGACCGACGACATCATTCGTATCAGACGGATTGATATTGGGGATGCCCTCGCCGGTCACCCATTCACCATTGATGAGGTTTTGATGTAAAGTCATGACTTGCTCCTGCCGCCTTGGGAGATGCGGCTTCTGTTAAAGGACGCGGATTTGAACGTCGTGCGCAGGCGAGAGTGCCAGCGGATTACGTAGCGGCAGACCGAATTGCGGCGCGGTGATTTCAAAAACATCGCCCGCTTGTGTGGATATGCCATCGGCGAAGGACAGCGTTGCCGTGCCGAACATATGCACATGCACATCGCCCGGTTTGCGGAACACATCATATTTGAAATGGTGATGCTCAAGATTGGCAATCGTATGCGACATGTTCGATTCGCCCGACAGGAAAGGCTTTTCCCATAGGGTCGCACCTTCGCGCTTAATGCGCGAGGTTCCGCGAATGTCTTGCGGCAATTCGCCAATCAAAAGTTCCGGCCCGATGCTCGCGTTGCGCAACTTGGAATGGGCGAGATAAAGATAATTGATCCTTTCCGTCACATGGTCGGAAAACTCATTGGACAACGCGAAGCCGACGCGAAACGGCGAACCATCATCGCCGATGACATAAATGCCTGCAACCTCAGGCTCTTCGCCGCTGTCCAGCGCAAAGCTCGGTGACATCAGCGATGCCTCGGGATCAACCAGCATCGAGCCATTGCCTTTATAGAACCATTCCGGCTGCACACCCGTCTCCCCCGCTTTCGGCTTGCCATTCTCGATGCCCATTTTGAACATTTTCATCGAATCGGTGAGGGTCTCTTCGCCGCCCAATTTCTTGTGCATGGAATCGCGGGTCGCCGCTGAACCCAAATGCGTAAGTCCTGTGCCGGTGAGATGAAGATGCGCAAAATCCGGATGCGCGATGGGCGAGATAATCTGCTTGGCATCGAGCGCTGCTCCAAGATCAACACTGTCGCCAAACCCGCGCTTCAAAACGAGTTCTGCAATGCCAACTCCCGACCGCGCCGCGCTCAAAGCAAGTGCATAAACACTGGTCGTCTCATTGACGATGCGGGCCACGTCGCCCTCGCGCGCAATCACCCGAATACGACCGCTTTTCTCGGAAATCTGTGAAAGCAACATTGTCTGTCTCCCAGGTTTTGCAGCATGTGCAAATTGTCGAAATGACTTCTCACCGCGCCTTTCTGGAAAGGAGCGTCAATACTTCAGCCGGTGCGATTTAGGCTTTCGTTTTGTTGTAAACGTCGAAATAAACTGCTGTGAGCAGCACGAGCCCTTTGATGACCTGCTGCAAATCAATACCGATGCCCATGATCGACATCCCATTATTCATCACACCGATGATGAATGCGCCGATGACCGCACCGATTACCTTGCCGACGCCGCCCGTTGTCGCTGCGCCGCCGATGAAGCAGGCCGCAATGACTTCAAGCTCAAAACCCGCCCCCGCCTTCGGCGTCGCCACATTAAGCCGTGCCGCAAAGATAAGACCTGCAAGCCCGGCTAGCGCCCCCATGATGACGAAAGTGAGAAACGTTAGATATTCGGTATTGATGCCGGAAAGTTTGGAGGCCTTTTCATTGCCGCCGATAGCATAGATCCGCCGGCCGATTGTCGTGCGCGTGGTCATGAAAACGAACAGCGCGATCAGTGCAAACATCACGACCAGAACATTCGGCAGGCCCTTATACTGCGCCATCAGAAAGGAGAATCCGATAAAGGCAAAAGCAATCAGAAGATTTCGGATGACAAAAATGATCCCCGGCTCTTCCGCAAGCCCATGCTCCTGCTGGTTCCGGCGTTCTCGCAAGTTAAAGAAAACGATCAAAGCGGTGATGACAACACCAATGACCAGCGCCAGAATATTAAACGGCACACCATTGATCTGACCGCCAAAAATGTCCGGCACGAATCCGGAGCTGAGCAATTGAAAGCTTTTCGGAAACGGCCCGACCGAAGCACCGCCAAGCACAGTAAGCGCCAAGCCTTTGAATACCAGCATCCCGGCCAAAGTGACGATAAAGGCCGGAATTTTGTAATACGCCGTGAAATATCCCTGCACAGCGCCGATCGCGCCACCAAGCGCAATGCAAAGCAACACGGACGTGACAACATCAATCTTGTTGGTCACCATCAACACCGCCGCCACAGCACCGATAAAACCGGATGTGGAGCCAACTGACAGATCAATATGCCCCGCGACAATAATCAGCAGCATGCCAAGCGCCATGATGACGATATAGCTGTTCTGCAAAATGATATTGGTCATGTTCACAGGCTTAAACAGCGTGCCATTGGTGGTGAACTGGAAGAACACCATGATCGCGAGTAGCGACAAAAGCAGCGCATAGTCGCGAATGTTGGCTTTGATAAACCGCGCCATGTCCGGTTTTGTCTGGGTGTTGCTTGTAATATCGCTCATCTCAACTTTCCCACGATTTCATAATCGCCCGCATGATTTTCTCTTGGCTGGCTTCTTTGGTTGGCATCTCGGCCACGAACTTTCCATCGTTCATGACATAGATGCGGTCTGATATGCCGAGCAGTTCCGGCATTTCCGACGAAATGACTATGACGGCCTTTCCAGCTTCCGCGAGCTGGTTGATAATGCCGTAAATTTCATATTTCGCACCGACATCAATGCCACGTGTCGGCTCGTCGAGGATCAAAATTTCCGGGCCGGAGAACAGCCATTTGGATAAAACGACTTTCTGCTGATTGCCGCCGGATAGATTGACCGTCGTCTGGAAAACACCAGAACAGCGGATGCCAAGATCCTTGCGGTATTTATTGGCAACCGATAATTCTTTGAGCTCATCAATGACGGTGGCGCTCGATACACCTTTGAGATTGGCAAGCGTCACATTGTGTTTGATGTGATCAATCAGCACGAGGCCGAACGTCTTGCGGTCTTCGGTAACATAGGCAAGCCCCGCCTTCATGGCTTTTGGCACGGACGAAACATCGACCTTTTTGCCATGGATCAAGACGTCGCCGGTGACGTTGCGGCCATAGGCTTGTCCAAACACAGACATCGCGAGCTCGGTACGGCCGGCACCCATAAGGCCTGCGATGCCGACGACTTCGCCGCGTTTCACATTGAGGTTAACGCCCTTGATAACCTGACGTTCAGCGTGCAACGGGTGATAGACACTCCAATTTTTTACTTCAAAAACCGGCTCCCCGATTTTGGCATCGCGCGGCGGATAGCGATCATTCAGCTCACGCCCGACCATGGCCTTGATAATGCGGTCTTCGCTGACTTTGCCATCTTTGGTATCGAGCGTGTCAACCGTCTTGCCATCACGGATCACCGTAATCCGGTCCGCGACTTTCATGACTTCGTTGAGTTTGTGGGTAATGAGAATGGATGAGATCCCCTGCTCGCGGAAGCCCTTGAGCAACTCTAAAAGCGCGTCCGAATCCTTCTCATTGAGGCTCGACGTCGGCTCATCTAGAATGAGCAGTTTCACCGACTTATTGAGCGCCTTGGCGATCTCAACAAGCTGCTGCTTGCCAGTACCGATATTGGTGATGAGCGTATTTGGATGCTCATCAAGGCCAACTTTTGCCAGCAATTCCTTGGTGCGTTTGAACGCCTTGAACCAGTTGATGACGCCATTTGTCGCCATTTCGTGCCCGAGAAAAATATTCTCAGCAATCGACAGCAGCGGCACAAGCGCCAATTCCTGGTGAATGATGATAATGCCGGTATCTTCGCTGTCAGCGATCCGCGAAAACTTTCTCGCCTGCCCTTCAAAGCGAATTTCACCGTCATAGGTGCCATGCGGATAAACGCCTGAGAGAACTTTCATCAATGTGGATTTGCCGGCACCGTTCTCGCCAACAACCGCGTGGATTTCGCCCGGCATAATGCTCAGATTGACATCCGTCAGCGCTTTAACGCCGGGAAACGTCTTCGTAATGCCTTGCATTTCAAGGATTGGCTGCATCGCCTTCCCTGCCCTCCCGAGCGATGCGCAGTCATTATGCTGCGCTTTATGTTATTTGAATAAGGAAGCTGAAAATGAAGGGCCCCGCAAGCAGCGGAGCCCCATTTTGTTGAGAATATTAGTTGTCGATCTGGTCTTGGGTCAAATATCCGGAGTCAACAAGTTGCTTCTTGATATCGTCCTTGCCGACCGAATAAGGCGTCAGCAAATAGGATGGAACGACCTTGACGCCGTTGTTGTATGTCTTGGTATCATTGATTTCAGGCTCTTTGCCCGAAAGCACGGCGTCAACCATCTTGGCAGTAACTTTTGCAAGTTCGCGTGTGTCCTTGAACACAGTCGAATACTGCTCGCCTGCGATCATGCCTTTAACGGAGGGAAGTTCTGCGTCCTGACCGGTGACAATCGGCATTTCAGCGCCCGGAGCGTAACCAACACCCTTAAGCGAGGAGATAATGCCACGTGAAAGGCCGTCATAGGGAGCCAAAACGCCATGGACCTTCTTGTCGGTGTAGTTGGCGGACAAAAGGTTATCCATGCGAGCCTGTGCAACAGCGCCGTCCCAACGCAACGTGCCGACCTTGTCCATGCCCATCTGGCCGGACACAATGGCGATCTCGCCGCTGTCGATCAGCGGCTGGATGACAGACATTGCTCCATCATAGAAATAGAATGCATTGGTGTCGTCAGGCGAGCCGCCAAACAGTTCCACATTCCATGGCTTGGCAGACGGGAAGCGCTCCTTGAGGCCGGCGATCAGCGAGTTGCCCTGCAGCACGCCTACGCCGAAATTGTCGAAAGTGGTATAGTAGTCAACGTTTTCCGACTTGGAGATCAAACGGTCATAAGCAAACACCTTGATGCCTGCTTCATGCGCCTTCTGCAAAACGTCTGACAAGGTCGTGCCGTCGATGGATCCGATAACTAAAGCCTTGGCACCCTTGGTCACAAGGTTTTCAATTTGCGCAAGCTGGTTTGGAATGTCGTCATCGGCATACTGAAGGTCAGCAGTGTAACCCATGGCGGTGAATTCCTTCACCATGGATTCGCCATCCGAAATCCAGCGAAGCGATGACTTGTTCGGCATGGCGATGCCGATCAGGCCCTTGTCTTGAGCGAACGCCGAAGCACCAAAGGCGAATACGCTGGCAGCAGTTGCCGCAGCGAGAAAGAGGCGACGAGTAATCATTGTAGTTCTCCCGGGTTGATAAGGTGAGTTCCAACCAATCCCAGAGGCTGCTTAAGCATCATGGTCAAAGGCCTGAAATCCCTGCGCGATAGTTTCGCATTATAGTTGGGAGACACAACAAATCGGCCACCTGCACTGCGAGCGGCCAACAAGTTCCTCCCGCTTCAACACTGGCTGGGATTGACATATCTGTCAAATGCGAACTTTGTAAAAAGGCATACCAAAACTGATATGGAGGCGAATTGTGGACAGCCAGTCCCACAAATCCAAGGGTTTCATTTCGCCCGGCATCACAGAACTCTCGGACAGCGACGAACTGATCCGGAGCGGCTTGAAACTCAATCATATGAAGATGATCGTCGCGCTCGATGATAGCGGGCAGATCAGCGCAGCCGCCGCCGCAATGCAGATGTCGCAGCCCGCGGCCTCGCGGATGCTTTCGGAAATGGAAAATATTCTTGGGGTTGAACTCTGTCGGCGTTTCCCGCGCGGCATTGCGTTGACACCCTACGGCAAAGCCTTCGCCCGACGCGCCCGCACAATCCTGCTAGAACTACGCGAGGTAGACCGGGAAATCTCAGACCTGCATTCAGGCAAAGGCGGTTCGGTGTATTTCGGTTCAGTGACAGCGCCCGCCGTCAACTTGGTGGTTCCCGCTATCGCCAAAGTGCGGGAACTCTATCCGAGGATTAATATCAACATCCAGGTCGAGACCAGCACGTTTCTTGCACGCGAGCTCCTGGCATCGCGCCTTGATTTCATGATCGCGCGCATTCCTGACGACCTCAATCCGCGCCTGTTTGAAAGCCGCGTTATCGGCATCGAGCGCGCTTGTCTTATGGTGCGTAAAGGCCATCCGCTGCTCAGCAAACCCATGGTTAGCCTTGAAGACACCAATAATTACGATTGGGTGTTTCAGCCGGAAGGATCACTCCTGCGCCGGACCATGGAGGGAATTTTCATGTCAAAGGGCATTCCGCTTCCCGAGCGCATCGTCAATACCACCTCGATTTTTCTCACTACAGTCATGGTTGCCCAGACAAACGCTGTCACGGCGATTGCAGTTGAGGTCGCTGATTTCCTTGTCGGGACCCAAGGCCTTGCTGGATCATTGGCGATTATTCCCATTGACTTTGACATCAGTGTGCAGCCCTACAGCCTCATCACTGCCAAGAACCGTCAGCTCTCTCCCGCCGCGCAATTGATCTACAACATGGTGCTCGAGGAAATCCGTTAGCGTTTCAAAACCGGGCCTTCAATAAGGAAACCAATCCCTCCACTAAGGTCCACGACGATGCCTGCGGGGACGGGTAAGAAACCGGGTGGTGGGGTTAAGCCACCCGGATAGAGGATCAGACCTTTTTTCGCTTATTCTGTCGATATTGATCGATGATAACTGCGGCGACAATGATGAGGCCTTTGACGATTTCCTGATAATAGGCATCGATCTTGAGAAAGGTGAATCCCGACGTCACGACGCCGAGAATAATCGTCCCGATCACTGTTCCAGAAATACGTCCCACACCGCCAGCCAGCGATGTTCCGCCGATAACCGCCGCAGCAATCGCATCCAATTCATACGCAACGCCCATGTTCGGTTGGCCGGAAGCCGCGCGGGCTGCGGTCATCACACCGGCAAGACCCGCCAGCGTGCCCGCGATGATATAAACCTTGATGAGATGATTGCCGATATTAATACCGGAAACGCGTGCCGCTTGCGGGTTGGCCCCTATGGCGTAGGTGAACTTTCCATAACGCGTATAACCAAGCGCAATATGAAAAATAACCGCTACAAGCAAGAACACGATGACGGGCAACGGCAGCGGGAAGCCGTAAATGTCAAAGCTCTTGCCGAGCCAGGTGAAATCGTCATGCAAGAGCGCCACCGGCTGACCACGTGTGTACCATTTGGCAACGCCGCGTGCCGACACCATCATGCCAAGCGTTGCGATAAAGGGCGGAATGCCCGTCCGGGCGATCAGTGTTCCGTTTATGGCGCCCGCTATAAACCCGACGGCAAGGCCCGCCAGAACCGGGAATACCGGCGAGATATCAGTCAGCGCCGGATAAACCGCCCGCACATTGCTGGACGATTGCGCCAAACTCGCTGCAACCATCGCTGCAATGCCAACAACAGAGCCGGATGAAAGATCGACACCCGCCGTGATAATGACCTGCGTCACGCCAACGGCGATAATGCCAATCACCGACACTTGCAGAATGATAATGCTGAGACGCTGCGCATTGTTCAAAAAGCTTTGGCCTATAAAAATCCAACCCAGAATTTCAAAAGTCAGGGCAATACCGGCGAGAACCGCCAAAATTGACACTTCCGGTGGCAATCTGCGGGCCGACCGCGTCGTCGCTGGTTTTGCTGCTTCGTTCGTTGACATGGCTCTCTCCAATCCCCGCATCGCCAAATTAATGCGACGCCAATTCCATGATTTTGACTTGGTCGGCTTCATCTCGGTTCAAAAAGCCAGTCACCCGGCCCTCGTGAATGACCATGATCCGGTCGCTCATCCCTAAAACTTCCGGCATTTCCGACGAGATCATAATGACCGCAACGCCCTCGCCCGCCAGTTTTGAAATCAACCGGTGAATCTCCGATTTTGCACCGACATCAATCCCGCGTGTCGGTTCATCCAGTATCAGAATGCGCGGCTTAGTCAGCAGCCAGCGTCCAATCAAAACTTTTTGCTGATTGCCGCCGGACAAATTGAGAATAGGTTCCTGCATGTGCGGCGTTTTCACCCGCAATGTTTTGGAGATCTCAATCGCATCCTTGTTCAGCGCCGCTTGCTGCACAAACCCGTTTTTCACATATGAATTCTGCAACACCGCCATTTGGGTGTTTTCCTGAATATCGAGCAACAGGAAGCAGCCGGTCTCCTTGCGGTCTTCAGTTAAGAACGCCATGCCGCTCGCCATCGCCTTGGCGGGCGAGTTAACGACGGTCTCTTTGCCAAAAATACTGATGGTGCCGGAGGATGCTGGTGTCACACCGAAAATCGTCTCGGCAATGTTACTGCGTCCCGATCCGACCAATCCGGCTATGCCAAGGATTTCTCCGGCACGCACATCAAACGAAACATCATGGAAAACGCCCTTGAGCGTTAAATTCTTCACCGAAAGAACGACATCGCCAATCGGCACGGTCTCCTTCGGGAACATCTGGGTAATTTCGCGCCCAACCATCATGCGAATAATGTCGTCGCGCGTCACATTCTGCGATGAATGCGTGCCGATAAACTTGCCGTCGCGAAACACCGAAAACTCGTCGGCAATCTCAAATAGCTCATTCATTTTATGTGTGATGTAGATGATGCCCTTACCTTCGGCACGCAGTGCGCGGATAATATTGAACAAATGTTCAACTTCCCGCTCTGTCAGCGCCGATGTTGGCTCGTCCATAATAAGAACATCTGAATTATAGGAAACCGCCTTGGCGATTTCGACCATTTGCCGGTTGGCAACGCTGAGCGAGCCGACCAAGACATCGGGATCAATATCAATGTTCAAACGCTTTAAGAGATCATAGGTCTGCTGATAGAGGACACCATGGTCAATAAAACCGAACCGGTTCTTCGGCTCACGCCGTATCCAGATATTTTCCGCCACTGTCATCGGGGCCATCAGGTTCAATTCCTGATGGATCATTGCAATGCCGTTTTCGAGCGCATTCAGCGGTGAGGTGAGTTTTATGTCATTGCCGCGCAGTTGAAATGTGCCGCGGTCCGGCGTGTAAATACCGGCAATAATCTTCATCAAAGTAGATTTGCCGGCGCCATTTTCGCCCATCAGCGCATGGACAGACCCGCGCTTCAATTTGAACTGGACGTTATCGAGGGCCACAACGCCGGGAAACTCTTTCCTGACATTTTCCACTTCAAGCAAATATTCTGAGCTTGGCACAGCTCCGCTTTCGCGGACGGCTTTCATCGTCGACGGACTTAGCATGCTGATCGGTCCTCCCGCAGACAAGGATCAAGCGAATATGAGGGAATGTAAAGAGATGCGCCGCGCTTTACGCGGCGCACCAGTTGGGGAGATTAGTTCTTGGCCATAAAGTCAGCCATGTTGGCTGGCGTTACGAGCTGGAACGGGATGTAGACCTTGGCGTCGACTTTTTCGCCTTTGACAAGCTTCAAAGCAGTGTCCAACGCGCCCTTGCCTTGACCGGCAGCATCCTGGAATACAGTCACATCGAGATCACCGGCCTTCATGGCGGCCAGCGCTTCTTGCGTGGCATCGATACCGGCAACAACGACGTCTTCCATTTTAACGCCAGCAGCCTTCAGTGCCAAGATGGCGCCCATCGCCATGTTGTCATTGTTGGCAATAACCGCATTGGGCTTCAAACCAGCAGAGATCCAGTTGGTCATCAGATCCTGTGCCTTCACAACATCCCAAACAGCAGTCTGCTCATCGAGAACTTTAAGACCAGCGCATTCAGGCGTGGCAATTACGTCATGGATGTCCTTGGTGCGCTGAACGGCTGCCTGGTTGGCAAGATCGCCGACCATAATAACAATGTCGCCTTTGCCGCCGAGAAGCTTGCAAACTTCCTGGGTTTCAAGCGTTCCTGATTCCACTTCGTTGGAAGCAACAAATGCGCCCTTTGGACCAAGCGCATCAACGTCAGTTGGCTGACGGTTGACATAAACGATTGGAATGCCGGCATCATTGGCAAGCTTCGTCATTTGCGGTGTTGCAGACGTATCCACTGCATTGACGATGATCGCGTCAACCTTGGCAGCAACGAAGTTTTGGATCTGGCTGAGCTGCTTGGAAACATCATCATCCGCGATTTCGATAGTCAGCGGCTGGCCGAGTTCCTTGCCATAGGCCTCAATACCATTGCGCAGAACAGTCAAGAATGTGTCCGAATTCGCCATCGTCACGCCGATATCACCAGCGAACGCCGAAGAACCCATCATGGTCGAGGCAACGAGTGCCAAAAGTGTACGTTTCATTTCTTTCCTCCACAGAAACAGTGCCCGGCAGCACCTGATTTTGACCGGATTTATCCCGCTAGTCGGGAATCATGCTTATGCAACTCATTTTGCTTTTTTAGAACAAAAATGCTGTATTGTTTATTCTTGGAACATTCATTCCATTTTTGCAAAGCCACGTCAATGAAAAAATGGGGATTTGATTTTTTCACCTCAACTTGGCTATTTACATCAACGTTCAAGCGGCGACCTCTTTTGATATGAAGGCGAAGCTCTCTCGAATTGATGCTTCCGGGTCCGCCAGTGAGTGGACCAATGGCGAGAACGGCTCATAGGAAAATGCGCCGGCATAGCCGGCTTCGGTAAGCGCACGTATCTGCGCAATGTTTCCCAGCCTGTCGCGGGCATCAACCAGAATGCGATGGCCGTCCTGCATGTCTTCTGGTTTCAGCGTTGGATCAACCACGCCCGAAATATGAACAATCCCGGTATGTTCCGGAAATATCGGACCGCCGCCCGCCAAGTGATGGTGAAATGTGTCATGCACCAGCTTGACGCGTCCCAAGCCGCCTTCCGCCTCAATCGCCTCAACGGCTTCCGCTTTGCTGCGCAGTGATGAGCTCGTGAAGCCAAGCGGCTCGATCAAGGCCACCATATCCACACGCTCCAGCATCGGCAGAATGGCGGCAATTGCACCGCGCAGCGCGGTCATGCGCTCGGCTTGACTCCAGTCCGGCGCATCGTTCCGCGGGATTAAGCTGATCGTTTCAGCGCCGCTCGCCTTGGCCTGATTGATGAGCAGCTGCACTTTGTCGCGCATAGGCTCACTCCATGAGTTGAACCCATAGGCCTCTGACAGCCCAAGAAGTCGCAGCCCTTTTTCCCGCGCATAGGCACCGATAGCCTCCGGTGTTTCACCATCGAAAAAATCGGCATTGGAAAGTTCCTTGTCGGCAAGATCATTCCGCAGCTCGACGCCAATACAGCCAAGCGACGCTGCAAGATCAAGAAACCGGCGGCAGTCCAGCCCCGGCGTCGTCATGTGGTTCAACGCAAATGAAAGAGGTGCGGCGTTCATAATTCCTCCCGATCCACATCTGGACCAAATTTTCAGCAGACAAGGACCGTACCGGACTGCCGTCGGCCCGTCTTAATTCTCACAGTGAGAGAAACACGCATGAGACGCGGCAAGTCAACGAGCAAGAGCGTCAGACTCTATCATTCGTGAAAGTAACGCGGCCCCATCAATGATAGATTATATCATGGGTGACTCGGTCAGATATTTTCAGAGATATGCATTTCAAAGGGCAGGAATAATTGGCTCGGCAAATCACTGTCATTGTGAGAAACGGCGCGGGCCATCAAATCCACAAGTCGCTCGCACAAGATGGGTAATGGGGTCGATATTGTCATCGTGATAACCTGATCGGCCAAGGCGGCGCGCGACATCGGCGTCAGCTCGTTCAGGATGACAACCAGGTCGCTTTGCCCTGTGACCTCCCGCAAGGCATCGACGGCGCCCTCCATGCCCCCACCTGCCACATAGAACCCGACCAAGTCCTTATGGCGCAGCATCAATTCATTGATCGCCTCGCGCGTGAACCGGCGGTCATCGAGGTTCACCAAGGTATCAAGAACATGGAATTCCGGCGCGTACTCGCGAAAATATGTGCGGAATCCAATTTCGCGCAGATCATGTCCGAGAAAGCGGTGGCTTCCGACGAATATGGCAACTTTGCCAGATTTCTTGGCGGTCTTTGCAATGGTCCAAGCCGCTACCCGGCCAACTTTTCTATTATCAATGCCAACATAGCCGCTGCGCACGCCAGTGGCAAAATCAGACAGAAGCGAGAATACCGGTATCCCTCTCTCCCTCAATTCAGCGACCGCCGACGTAATATTCGGGTGATCCACCGCGACCATCGCAATCGCTTGGACTTTGGACGCCATCTCTTTTAATTTCGCAGCCACAACAGCGGGTGCCGAATCCGACACATAATCAAGCACACAAACGCCCCGAAACTTCGTCGCGTCGCGGACAGCTTTCTCTATCGTTGTACCAAAAGCCTTATAGAACTCTGACTCTGGCTTTTGTAGAAGAATGCCCAGTTTCACCACCGGCAGGTCCGCATGGATACGTTGCCGGATTAGGCTCGTCGCATGATAACCCAGCGCCGTTGCTGCCTCATAGACGCGGCGCGATGTTTCCTCACGCACCGGATGGCGGCCATTCAATACGCGATCCACCGTCGCGACGCTGACTCCGGATTTGTCGGCAAGATCAGATATTGTCGGTCGCTTGGTCACACTATCCTCAATCTCAGTAAATGATATAATTTGATAGATTGTATCAGACTTGCATTGAGAATTGCAAGGGCCTGTTATATGTCACTCCAAACACGCGATGGACGTTGAAATTCGTCGCCTATGTTGACGGGAGACAGCGATGAAAATGCACCCGACACCGCGCGATTATAGCTTGCTTGGCCGTGACGGCAGGCTTGCTGTTGAGAACGGACTTGCGGCAGCGGAATGGTATCATACCGATGTTCCGCGCAAGGATATGAAAGAGTTGATGAAGCGCTCCGATAATCCGGCGATCCGTGACACGATCATCTGGCTCGGCTTGATGTTGATTTTTGCCGCCATCGCCATTTGGCTTTGGCCCTCGTGGTGGTCGGTGCCCTTCCTCTTGGCTTACGGCGTGCTTTATGGCTCCGCCTCAGACTCGCGCTGGCACGAGGGCGGTCACGGCACTGCCTTCAAGACGCCGTGGATGAACAATGCGGTTTATCAAATCGCCTGCTTCATGATTGTGCGCAATTCCGTGACTTGGCGTTGGAGCCATACGCGCCACCACACCAACACAATCATTGTCGGCCTCGATCCGGAAATCGCTGTCATGCGTCCGCCGGTGCTATTTCGGGTGGTTGGCAATTTTTTTGGCATTTTTGATAGTTGGACCGGATGGAAGACCATGCTGTTTAATGCCTTTTATGGGCCGACAGCTGAGGAAAAAACATACATACCGGAAATGGAACAGCACAAGGTCAGGACGATCGCGCAGATCTGGGTAGCAATTTATGTGACCGCAATTGCCCTCGCGATCTGGACGCAATCGTTTTTGCCAATCCTACTGGTCGGCACGCCGCGCCTCTATGGTGCTTGGCATCATGTCATGACCGGATTGTTGCAACATGGCGGTCTGGCTGACGACGTGTTGGACCACCGGATGAATTCCCGCACGGTTCTGATGAACCCGATTTCGCGCTTCATCTATTGGAACATGAACTATCACGTCGAACATCACATGTTTCCGATGATACCGTTTCACGCTTTGCCGCGCCTGCACGAAATGCTGAAACATGACCTGCCTGCCCCGTCCACCTCGATGTGGTCAGCTTATAAAGAAATATTTCCGATTTGGATGCGGCAGTTGCGCGGCGAAGATGTTTATATCATCCGCACACTGCCAGCGACCGCCAAGCCTTATCGTCCTGATCTGCACAGCGACGCCGTAGCCGCCGAATAAAATCAATACTTTTCCGGGAGAGAGAAAATGAGCAATTGGATTGAAGCCTGCGTCGAGGGTGATGTTGACGAAGAAGATGTGATCCGCTTCGACCATGGCGGCAAAACATTTGCGATTTATCGCAGTCCTGAAGACCAATACTTTGCCACGGATGGCCTGTGTACCCACGAAAAAGTGCATCTCGCCGACGGCCTTGTCATGGATCACATCATCGAGTGCCCTAAGCACAATGGCCGCTTCGATTATCGCACTGGCGCGGCCAAGGGCGCACCGGTCTGCATTGATTTGAAATCCTATCCGGTCAAAGTCGAGGGCGGTAAAGTCCTTATTCAGATTTCCTGACATGACAAACGGCGGCATGGTCATTATCGGTGGCGGCAAGGCGGGTGCGCGCGCTTGCGTGGCGCTGCGCGAAAACGGCTGGGGCGGTGCGATTACACTCGTTTCAAACGAGCATCACGCCCCCTACGACCGACCGCCTTTGTCAAAATCAGTCATCACCGACGAGGGAGAACAAGTTCCACCTTTTCTGACCGACGAAGATTTACTGGCCTCAATCAAAGTGACTTTCATCAAGGGCGTTGCTGCGCGCTCAATTGATCGTACCGCCAAGACCGTGACGTTGGAGAACGGCGACAGCATCGCCTATGAAAAGCTGTTGCTCGCAACCGGAGCCCTGCCCCGCCGGTTGACGATTAAAGGCTCTGACAGCCCGCGCCTTCTCTATTTGCGCTCGTTCGAAGACTCCCTCGCCATTCGCGAACGCATGGACCTAGGCGGACACGCGATTATTATTGGCGGTGGCTTTATCGGTTTGGAAATCGCCGCGAGCGCCAAAAAGCGCGGACTGGACGTTACCATCATCGAAGGTCTACCCCGTGTCTTGTCACGCGGTGTGCCTGAAGACATCGCCAAGATCGTCACTGCGCGTCACGAGGCAGAAGGCACGAAGGTCCTTTGCGGCGTGGGCATAGATGGCTTCTCGGATGGGGATAGCTTTGTGGATGTGATCCTCAAAGACGGGCGCTCCATACGCGGTGATTTTGCTGTCATCGGCATCGGTGCCGCACCGGTCACCGGACTTGCAGAAGCTGCCGGACTGACCATTGACAATGGTATTGCCGTTGACGACGCCTTACAGACCAGCGACGCCGACATTTTTGCCGCCGGTGACTGCGCGTCCTTCCCGCTCGCCGTTTACAATGGCCGTAGAGTCCGTCTCGAGTCTTGGCGCAGCGCCCAAGACCATGGCGCGCTCGCTGCCGCTAACATGTTGGGAAGAAACGAGAAACTGGCAAACGTGCCGTGGTTCTGGTCCGACCAGTATGACTTAACTTTGCAAATCGCCGGTCTGCAAGACGAGGCCACCCATTCCGTGCGCCGGGATCTCGGCAATGGCGGATTCATCCAATTCCATCTGGCCGAGGACGGTCGCCTTGTGGCCGCCTCCGGTATTGGCCTTGGCAATGCCGTCGCCAAAGATATTCGCCTCGCCGAAATGCTGATCGGCAAAGGCGCTAAACCCGCACCCGAAATTCTGATTGACCCGTCGGTCAATCTCAAATCCCTCTTAAAAGGTTGAAATCTATGGCTATTCGCAAAAAGCCCACCGTCGCAGATGTGCGCGCCAACAAGGGAAAAGTTCAGTATACGATGATGCGCACAGAGACGTGGGACGAGCTTGCCGCCGCCGAAGCCGGAGGCATCGATATGGTCTCCGTGCCGCCGCATATGATGCTCAACCCGAAATTCCGCGACATCGCCCCGACGCTTTTTGCTGTTCCCGGCGAAAATTTCTTTGAAGTCGGCACCACCGATGATTTCATCCGCTGGGCCTTCCCGCTCTATAAAGCCGGTGCCGATGCGATCTATTGCAGCGCCTCCTTACAAACCGTGCGCCGCCTCGCCGATGAAGGCATCCCGGTGATCGGCCATGTCGGCTTGATCCCGTCAAAAGCCACATGGACCGGCGGCTTCAAAGCCGTCGGCAAAACCGCCGAAAGCGCTATGAACATCATGAAATCCGTGAGGGCTTATGAAGAGGCCGGTGCGTTTGGCGTCGAAATCGAAGTTGTTCCCACGGAAGTCACCGCCGAAATCGCCAAGCGCACCAATCTGTTTTTGGTCTCTATGGGCGGCGGCGTAGGCGGCGATTGTCAATATTTGTTCGCCGATGATGTGCTCGGGCAAAACCGTGGCCACACACCACGCCATGCCAAAATTTATCGCAACTTCGCCGCCGAATATGACCGCCTGCAACAGGAACGCATTGCGGCCTTCTCGGAATTTTGCGGCGACGTGAAATCCAGGGCTTATCCGGAGCCGAAGCATTTGGTTGGCATTGATCCGGCTGAACTCGCAAAATTCCGCGAACTTCTGGCAAAATAAATATTTTAATTCAACGACTTAGCATGACGGAGCCTAAAATGGCAGACCAAACCTATGCGCTGACGCTTTCCTGTCAGGACCAGCCGGGCATCGTCGCCGCAGTGACCAGTGAGCTGTTCAAACTCGGCTGCAATATTGCAGAGAGCAGCCAATATTGGGACCGTAGCACCAATAAATTCTTTATGCGCATTGCCTTCGCAGCAAAAGCATCGACCTCAACGCGCGAAATTCAATCGGCACTCGCGCGCGTCAATGATCGCTTCGACATCGAAACCAACCTCACCGATACCAACCGGAAACCGCGCATCATCATCATGGTGTCGAAATTCGACCACGCCATGCTGCATGTCCTCTACCAAATCCGCGTCGGCTGGTTGAATGCAGAAGTGGTCGCCATCATTTCCAACCATGAAGACTCGCGCCGCACTGCAGACCATGAGGGTATTCCGTATTATATTCTGCCAGTAACCAAGGAGAACAAGGCCGAGCAGGAGAAAAAGCTCGCCGCCGTTGTGACTGAAACCGATGCAGAATTGATTATTCTCGCCCGCTACATGCAAGTATTGTCGAACGATTTATCGGAAAAAATGCGCGGACGCATCATTAACATCCACCATTCGTTCCTCCCGAGCTTTAAAGGTGCAAAACCCTATCATCAAGCCTATGATCGCGGCGTCAAACTCATCGGCGCCACCGCGCATTATGTAACCGCGGACCTCGATGAAGGCCCGATCATCGATCAAGAAACCGAGCGCGTCAGTCATTCCATGACGGCGGAAGATTTTGTGGCGACCGGTCGCGACATTGAAGCGCGGGTACTGTCACGCGCCGTCAAAATGCATCTCGAATCGCGGGTGTTGGTGAATGGGCATAAGACAGTGGTGTTTGGTTAGGCCAAATCCGTCTGCGCAAAATCATTGCCGACATAAGCGATTGAAATACCAGCAGTTTTCGCACACGCATAGGAGAAGCAATCACCAAAATTGAGGTCGGCTTTATGACCGACCGCTTTGCCATAGTGCATGCAGGCATCAAGAGCGGCGCGGCCTATCTCGGTCGTGATAACCATTTCCTCAGCTGATAACGCCTCGACGAATGCGGCAACCGCAGCTTGGGCTTTGACCAGCATGTCGTGTGTGGGCTTCACGTCTTTTCGCTTGGCATTGGATTTAGCACGCGCCAGTGAAACGGACGCCTCAAACAGCACCAGCGGCGACACCCGAAATTCTGTCACCGATGCCGCCAATCGTTGTTCTATTGCCAGAGCGCTTGGCTCCTCATTAAGAATTGCAACAATGACCGACGCGTCGACGAACATTACGCCTCGCCCCACATTTCATCAGAAAACTTCTTCTGATCAAAGCCGGGATCACTTGGCCCCATAGCTTTCGCGAGCAACTTCGCGTGGGCGAGTTTTTCTTGAAGCGACGCAACGTCCATTCTACGCTCCAATTCATGCAGCAAAGCAAGCCTTACCGCGTCAGTCTTCGTCCGTGCGTTTGTCGCCTTTTGAACCCTGACCGCGAGATCATCAACATCGGCGTCCCGGATATATAGCGCCATTGTATATTCCTCAGTGCTAGTTGGCATATACAGTAGATGAATATGCAAATTTTTGCAATGAATATTCAATCAGTGGCTTTCCGCAGAAACTAGAGTATTTCTGCCAATGATGCCTTCACAGCCTCGCCAAATATCCTAGCAATATCATGTAGTTCAGCCTCGCTGGCGACATACGGCGGAGCGAGGATGACTGTGTCACCTTTGACGCCATCAACATTTCCACCGCTTGGGTAACAGATCAGCCCGCGCTCAAACGCGTTACGGCGAAGGCGCAGGAAGAGTTTGTGCTCTGCGGGAAACGGCTCCTTCGTCTCCCGACTTTCGACGAATTCCACGCCGACAAAAAAACCCCTGCCCCGGATATCGCCGGCGGCCTCAATGTCCTTGAGAGTATCCCGAAGCATCGCTTGAAACACTACGCCCACGCTTGCCACACGCGGCACCAATCCTTCGCGGGCAACGATCTTCTGCACGGCAACACCGGCGGCGCAGGCGGCGGTATGACCGGTGAATGTGTGGCCGGTGAGCAACCCGCCATAGGCCGCATCAATGACTTCGCCGATGCTTTCTCGGTACACTGTCGCGCCAAGCGGCAAATATCCGCCGGCCAAACCTTTGGCGATTGGCATAATGTCCGGCACAACATCGTCATACTCTAACGACCGCCATGTGCCGCAGCGACCTGAGCCGCACATGACCTCATCTGCGATCATCAAAACACCGTGCCGCGTGCAAATCTCGCGCACCAGTTTGGCATAGCCCGGAGGGGCTGGAACCACCCCGCCCGCCGCGCCGACCACAGGTTCAAACACAAAGGCCGCGACGTTTTCCGCGCCGAGACGCAGGATTTCGTCTTCTAGTTCTTTCGCACAAAACGCGCCGACATCTTCCGGTTTCACGCCGTCGGGCGGTCGATAAGCATTGGTGGGCGACAGAAGCGATCCCGGTATCAACGCCCCTTCAAACGGTGCGCGGCGTTCCTGAAATCCCGAAATCGACAACGCCCCTAGCGTATTGCCATGCCATGAGCGTTGCCGCGAAATGAAGTGGCGGCGCGACATGTCTCTCCGCGCAGCATGGTACTGCAAGGCGATTTTCAGCGCCGATTCAACGGCTTCCGACCCACCTGAAACGAATACCATTCGCTCCAAATCCGCACCGCAATTCTTCGCGATAATCTCCGTCAATTCCTCCAGCGGGTCGGAGGTAAAGGTATAGCGATAGCCATGCGCGACCTTGCCCAATTGATCAGCAATTGCCGCGTTCACCTCCTTATTGCCATGACCAAGGCAATAAACTGCCGGACCACCCGACCCGTCCAGATAGCGCCTACCGTCTGTGTCATAGACATAGACGCCCTCGCCCCAAGCGATTTTCGGCAAGGGCCCGGCGGCGATGGAGGTGGAAGGGGAGGATTTGTTCATTGTTTTCATTCTCATTTTTGGCGCAGACTTGCTTTGCCTAACAAACATGTCAAGCATTAGCCGCAACGAATAGGCGAGCCAACGCATGCAACAGAAAATCATCATTTCCTGCGCCGTTACCGGTTCGATCCATACGCCCTCGATGAGCCCGCATCTGCCGGTGACGCCAAGCGAAATCGCTGAGAGCGCCATTGGCGCGGCAGAGGCAGGCGCCGCGATCTTGCACCTTCACGCCCGCGACCCACATGACGGACGGCCCGCATCAGACCCCGATGTCTTCA
>JANOYJ010000505.1:0-1678 GCA_031428815.1 Phyllobacterium sp. | reverse complement strand
GGTGGCTTGAATTCAAACATAATCCTGCAACGGCCGCACCTCAAAACTCCCGACTTTCAGCGCCGCAATTGCCTCGACGGCTGCCAAAGCCCCGGAGAGCGTGGTGGAATAGGGAACCTTCTGCATCAGTGTGGCGCGGCGGAGCGATTTTGAATCACTCTCGGCTTTGGCCCCGTCCGTTGTGTTGAAGACGAGTTGAACCTGACGGTTGCGGATGGCATCTTCTATGTGCGGGCGACCTTCCAAAACCTTGTTGATTTTTTCAGCTAAGATACCGTTTTCTTTGAGAAAATTGGCGGTGCCGGTGGTGGCGAGGATTCTGAAACCGAGTTTCGACATCTTATCGATAGCGGGCAGAATGCGGGGTTTGTCTGAGTCTTTGACCGAGACAAACAGCGTGCCGGAGCGCGGTAAATCCACGCCTGCGCCAAGTTGCGCCTTGGCGTAGGCCATGGCGAAATTGCGGTCGAGGCCCATGACTTCGCCGGTGGAGCGCATTTCGGGTCCGAGCAGGATATCGACGCCGGGGAAACGGGCAAACGGAAACACGGCTTCTTTGACGGCAACGTGTTTCATTTTCTTTTGATCCACCCGCTCTCCGTAATGCGCAATGGCCTCGTTCAACTTTTCACCGGCCATAACGCGGGCGGCGATTTTGGCAATCGGAAGCCCGATGGCTTTGGCAACGAATGGCACGGTGCGAGAGGCGCGGGGGTTGACTTCTAGTACGTAAATCTCGTTGTCTTTGATGGCATATTGCACGTTCATCAAGCCGCCGACCTTCAAAGCGCGGGCAAGCGCAGCGGTCTGGACTTCGAGTTCCGCGACAATGGCGTCGGACAGCGTGTGGACCGGGAGCGAGCAGGCGCTGTCGCCGGAATGAATGCCGGCCTCTTCGATATGCTCCATGATGCCGCAGATATAAACATCGGTGCCGTCACAGAGACAGTCGACATCGACCTCGACGGCATCGGTCAAATAGCGGTCAAACAGCAGCGGGTTTTTGCCGAGCAACGTGTTGATCTGGCCGGTCTTGTCATTCGGATACTTGGCCTTAATGTCCTCGGTGACAAGGCCGGGCACTGTTTCCAAGAGGTAGTTTTGTAGCGTACTCTCATCATTGATGATCTGCATGGCGCGGCCACCGAGCACGTACGATGGGCGCACGACGAGCGGAAAGCCGAGTTCAGAGGCGACGGTTCGGGACTGCTCCACGGAGTAGGCAATGCCATTTTGCGGCTGCAACAAATCGAGCTTGACCAGCAGTTTCTGGAACCGGTCGCGGTCTTCGGCCAAATCAATCGCGTCGGGCGTGGTACCGAGGATCGGGATACCGGCGCGTTCCAGTGCATCGGCGAGTTTCAACGGCGTCTGGCCGCCGAACTGGACGATAACGCCATGCAGCGTTCCCTGTTCCTGCTCGACGCGCAGGATTTCCAGCACGTCTTCTGCCGTCAGCGGGTCGAAATACAGCCGGTCGGATGTATCGTAATCGGTGGAAACGGTTTCCGGATTGCAGTTAATCATGATCGATTCGTAGCCCGCCTCGCGCAGCGCGAAGGAGGCATGGCAGCAGCAATAATCGAACTCGATACCTTGGCCGATTCTGTTCGGTCCGCCGCCCAGAATGACGACTTTCTTGGCGGACGAAACCTGCGCTTCCGAGCGCGGTTCGCCG
>JANOYJ010000504.1:0-1847 GCA_031428815.1 Phyllobacterium sp. | reverse complement strand
ATAGAGACCCACCTCCTCATGCTGATTGCCCTGCCGCACTATGCGTCCTTCCCGCTGCTCGATTTGGCTTGGCAGCCATGGCACATCCAGATGATGCAGCGCCGCAAGACGTGTCTGGACGTTGACGCCCGTTCCCATGGTCTCAGATGATCCTATGAGAATGCGCACCTTGCCGGAATTGAACTCATTGAATAGACGCTGTTTGGCCTCCGACTTCTTGGAATCCTGCATGAAGGCGATTTCGGCAGGCGGGATGCCGAGCCGCACGAGTTGAGCTTGTCAAAGACCTCGGCAAAGGTTGATTTGAGGGGCCATTGGCTAGCTACCCTCGTCGACATTGGGACCCGCGGATTTGTCCAAACTTGAGACTTGACTGCTTTACCGCTCAAAACCCAGTTCGATCCGCTCACCCGTTTGTGCATTAAACACATGCAGTCGTAATTGCGGAAGGCTGAGGGTCAGATCCTGTCCGTCCTTCGGGCAGTCATAGCGGTCAGCGATCCGCAAGGTGATGGGACCTAGGGCGGTCTCGGTGAAGATCAGATATTCGTGGCCGAGGTTTTCGGTGACTTTTACCTTGGCCGGCAAAGTTAGCCCTCCGTGTCCGCCGACCTCGATATGCTCGGGGCGAATGCCGACGACGACCTTGGGCGGCAAGCGGTTGGCGGATGATATGGTTTGCCCCGCAACGGTTAGGCCCTTTGCATTGGTTTCTATCTCGAAAGTGTTCATTTTAGGCGAACCGATGAAGCGGGCAACGAACAAGTTCGCCGGTTTGCGGTAGATTGTGTCGGGTGAGTCGAACTGCATCAGATTGTGAGTGCCATTCACGCCAATCGGTGCCAGAACGGCAATGCGGTCGCCCATCGTCATTGCTTCAACTTGATCATGGGTAACATAGATCATCGTGGCACCCAGACTTTTATGCAGCTGCCGCAGCTCCAGCCGGATTGAAGCGCGGAACTCGGCGTCAAGGTTCGACAGCGGCTCGTCAAACAGGAACACCTTGGGATGCCGCACGATGGCGCGGGCTAGAGCCACGCGTTGCCGTTGCCCGCCCGACAGTTTGCCAGGGCGCTTGGCCAGATGGTCGGTCAGGCCAACCGTGCGGGCCACATCGCGTACGGCGCTGTCGATCATCGCCGGTTCGATCTTGCGGATTTTCATCCCGAAGGCGATGTTTTCCGCGACGGTCATGTTTGGGTAAAGCGCGTAATTCTGGAACACCATTGCCACGTTCCGCTCGGAAGGATCCGCCTCGGATACCTTGGCACCATCAATGAACACATCGCCTGCCGAGCGTTCCTCCAGCCCCGCGATCAGCCGAAGGATAGTAGACTTGCCGCAACCCGAGGGACCGACAAGAACAGTGAACTCACCATCGGCGATCTCCATGTTCAGCGATTTTACCACCTTGGCCGCGCCATAGGATATGTCGATGTCGCGAAGCGAAACTGTTGCCATTTAACTCTCCTGGAGGTGGAATTGCGGGGCGGTCCGGCGAGGCCGGGCAGCATGAGATTACTTAACGGAACCGAGGCTGAGCCCTTGGACGATGTGGCGCTGCGCCAGAATGGCGAACAGCGCCATGGGCAGAATCACGATGATTGAGGCGGCTGACATTGCCCCCCAGTCAATCGAGGCATACCCACGGAAACCTGCCACGGCGAGTGTCACGGTCTGCGCCTTGCTAAAGGTCAGGGCGAGGGCAATGGTCAGCTCGTTCCACATCTTGATAGAGTTCAAAATCGCTGTGGCGGCCAAGCCCGGTGCAGCGATGGGGACATAGATCTTCCAGATAATCTGCCATGTGGTCGCCCCTTCCAGTCGCGCGGCTTCCGCCAGAC
>JANOYJ010000503.1:0-2006 GCA_031428815.1 Phyllobacterium sp. | reverse complement strand
TCAGCGCATTGTTTTCATCGGTCAGATCGAAACACCCGGACAGGTTTCCGGCAATCCAATCGGCTTGATGCAAAGCGCGGGCAAACCCCGGCACTTTTGAAAACATCATAGCCTTGGCCAAGCCGGACGTCGCGCCTCTGGCGGCACTTGATACGGGGGCATGGCTCGAGATTGCGGCAAGGATTGCGTCGTCAAAGACGGGGTCAGAATACATCATCGCGTTGGAAAGCGGCATTCCGTTCGCATCCACGGGCAGCACCGTACCAGAGGTTCCATCTACGGAGAGCGCTCTGATGGTCTTAGTTGGTATCTTCGCCAACAGACCGTCCAACGACGCTTCAGTTGCCCGCCACCATGCCGCTGCATCGCGTCCGTTCCCCCCGAAATCTGACATTTTGACACTTGATTGAGCGCGCACGGTGCCCGTCGCATCCATGGCAACACAGCGGACGCCGGATGTGCCAACGTCAATCCCGACAACCAGCCCCTCGCCACTCATTGTAACGTCGCTCCATTGCGGCGGTTCAATTCCTGTCGATATTTTTCTGCGTCCCAGTTCAATAGTTCGCCATGCTCGGAATCGTTCAAATACCGCAATGTCGCTGTTTCAGCGATACGGGAGGTGACATCGGCAAGACACAGGGCCATCGCATCCGCGCCTGCATTGGCGTCGTTACGCATCAGAATACCTTTGCCGGGAAAGAGGATCGAAACCGGGAGGAGTTGGCCGTCACTTCGCGCCGCATCTGCGATAGACGAGGCACTGTCGTTCGGCCCGGCAATAAAGGACCCTACACCGAGAAAGACGACATGATCGGGATAGAGACTTCCTGCTGCAGCCATCTTGCATGAGACAAGATCGGTCGCCACGCTGTGGGCGCGTTCATCGGCTGGCAATCGGTAATCGCTGCCGAGCGCCAAGCGCACGAGTGCTGCGACATCTGCGCTGGGAGCCTTGCGCGGGACGACCTTCAGTAGTTGACTGACCTGCGAGAGAAGCTCTTCGGCCTCCGCAACTGTATCCGCTGCCACAGCAAGACCGTGATTGCCGAGAATGAGAATGTTCGTGTCCGGCTTCAACCGTTCGGCAATGGCCTTGGCCAGCGGCAGACCGGGACGCCTATAAGGGATGAACGCGTAGGCAAGGCCGCGCAAGCGGTCAACAATAATCGCTTCGGCGTTAGCTTGAACCGCTAATGCAATTGTCTCAACGCAATGGACATGCACCACGATCTTTTGGGGCATGAGGGCATGGACGGTCGTCTCGATGGAGGGACGAAGGTCGGAAGGGTTCAGCGCTTGCAACACAAATTTCTCGGCCTTCTCGGCGTCCGCATGATCGCTCGCGAGTGCGCCCAGCAACGGCGATATTTCAACAGGCACGAATATTTCGTCGCGTTCTGAATGAGCGAGCCATCTGCCGGATGCTTTGATCCAGAGCAGTCCATTTTCTTTGATTGATGTATTGCCGCCAGCCCCCTGCACGAGCAAGGGGTTCGCGCCAACTTTGGCCGAGAGTTTGCGCAGCGCCGCGAATTCGGGGCTCTCTGAAAAATCATGGTCTTTCATCAGTGCGCCTTCGCCATAAAGCCGGCGAACCACGCCGTGAAGGCTTTCTTTTCGGCAGCGCTCATATGCAGGCCATGCTTGGTGCGGCGCTCGAGAATGTCTTCAACGTCCTGCGCCCACTCCTCACGAACTAGATAGCGCACCTCACATTCATAAAGGTCCGGCCCCAAACGAAACCCAAGATCAGCAACACCTTTGGCATGCCCCAATAGCGCTTTGCTGCACGTGCCATAGAGGCGGCCATAATGCTTGGCAAGCGAGGTCGGCAGCCAAGGATATTGACTGCGTAGGTCCCCTAGAAATTGCTCGAAATCGGCATTCTTGATGTCACCGCCCGGCAGATGCTTCTTCGCGGTCCATTCCTTTTTCATCTCTGGAAAAAAGGGCTTGATCTTGTCCAACGCGTGTTCCGACAATTTGCGGAAAGTGGTGATCTT
>JANOYJ010000502.1:0-1966 GCA_031428815.1 Phyllobacterium sp. | reverse complement strand
CTAACTCATTGTTTTATATCGTCAATGAGCCCCTTCAAATGTCCCAGATGGTTAATTTCGCGAAAGCGCACAACGTTTTCCGGCTTCTCGCTATGGTCAAGTTCCCATGTCAATTCATGCGGCACATGCACGCCCCAACTTCCGGCATTGAGCGCGGGAACGACATCGGATTTCAGCGAATTGCCAACCATCATGGCATGCTCCGGTCCCTCACCGTGGCGGGAAAACAGCTTGGCATAGGTCGCTGTTGTCTTCTCGGAAACGATCTCAATCGCACTGAAATACTCGCCCAAACCCGATTGCGCCACCTTGCGCTCTTGGTCGAACAAGTCTCCCTTGGTAATGAGCACAAGCCGGTGGTCACCGGCCAGTGAATCCAATGTCTCACGAACAAAGGGCAGTGTTTCAATTGGATGTGTCAACATTTCACGGCCAAACGCCAATATCGATGCAATGACATCTGCGGTGACACGCCCATCGGTGATGGTGATCGCTGTATCAATCATCGAAAGCGTGAAGCTCTTGATACCGTAACCATAAAATTGCAAATTCTTGCGCTCGGCATCCAGCAACTTTGATGAAATATCCTTTCCTTCCGCGAAGGGAGACAGGAGCTCCAAAAGCCGCATTTCTGTCGCTTCAAAAAAACGCAGGTTTTCCCAAAGCGTGTCGTCTGCGTCAAAGCCGATTGTGGTGAGCATGGTCATGGGGAGCCTATAGAAGGTTTTTGGTTGATAGAAAATGGGGGATAATTTCTTTCATTTTCATCCGCTCTTTCGTCATCGTCGGGTTCGTTGTTTAGCCCGGAGACATAGCTGACACATGTTCGGAGACATGGTTGACACTTTTCGAGATTGATCGGGAGGGTTGGCTATGGCTTGGATGGAGGTTTCTGTGCGGGATCAGCGATTAGAATTTGTTCGGCTTGCGAGCGTTGAGGGGGCGAACCGGCGTGAATTGTGCCGCCGGTTTGGGATTAGTGCGCAGACCGGTTACAAATGGCTGGGCCGGATGCAGCAAGAGGCGGGTTTGGATGATCGTTCACGCCGTCCCTTGACCAGCCCATCACGCGCATCCGCCGATGTGGAATCAGCCGTTCTCGCGGTGCGTGAGATGCATCCGGCATGGGGAGCGCGCAAGATCGCTGTTGTTCTTGCCCGTCAAGATATTACGGTGCCTGCGGCCTCGACCATTCATGCGATCCTTGCACGGCACGGCCGCATTACGCCGCCTCTAGGTGGAGCCGATGCCAGCCTGCGCTTTGAAAGGCCGGAACCCAATGAGTTGTGGCAAATGGACTTCAAAGGATGGCATCGGCTCGGCAATGGCGAACGTCTGCACCCGCTCACCGTGATTGATGACCATTCCCGCTATGCCGTGTGCATTGCAGCCTGCGCCGACCAGACGGGCGCAACGGTCAGGGCGCAGCTTGAACAGGTGTTCCGCCACCACGGCCTGCCGCAAGCCTTCTTCGTCGACAATGGCAAGCCTTGGGGCGACAGCCGCCCCGTGGCATGGACCAGCTTCCGTGTTTGGTTGCTCAAACTTGGCATACAACTGATCTATTCAAGGCCCTACCACCCGCAAGGCAGGGGCAAGAACGAGCGCTTTCACCGCTCTATGGATGACGAGGTTTTCGCCATGCGTCCGCTTGCCGATCAAAAGGGCGCACAAAAAGCCTTCGATCATTGGCGCGGCGTCTATAATTATCAGCGCCCGCATGAGGGGATTGGCTTCAAAACACCCGCAGAGCGCTACCGCATCAGCCCACGCGCCATGCCCGGCAAGCTGCCAAAGGTAGAATATGCTTCCACCGACATTGTGCGGCGTATCTCCAAAACCAAAGGCCACATCGTCTTCAAGGGACGCTCATGGCGGGTTCCCGATGCCTTCGGCGGCGAAAGCTTGGCGCTCCGGCCCTTCAACATCGACGGAACCTACGGCGTATATTTCGCCTCTCATCTCG